>DASSXK010000048.1:0-5492 GCA_035703945.1 Ktedonobacteraceae bacterium
CGTTTTCTCGATTGTTGTTGAATGAACATACAAACATTGGCGATACCTGGGACCCGTGCTGAAGCGGGGCTGTGCAATCTGTAAAAAACCTGAAGGGAGAACGGTATGCTAGCAACATATGGATTTGGGGCGTCGTTGCCATTTGCCTTTGAAGAAGCTGTACAGCGTGTGAAGGCGGCATTGAAGGCAGAGGGGTTTGGGGTTTTAAGCGAGATCGATGTGCGTCAGACCCTGCAAGAAAAGCTCAACATTGATATGGGACCTTATGTGATTCTAGGGGCTTGTAACCCTCCTCTGGCACATCGAGCGCTTTCGGTAGAGCCAGAAATCGGGCTGATGCTTCCTTGCAATGTCATTGTGCGTGTGGAGGGAAAAACTAGTCGGGTTGACATTGCTGATCCGCAAGTCATGCTAGGAATTGTAGGCAAAGAGCAGTTACGCGACGTTGCGGATGAGGCCAGGCAGCGTTTACTGCGTGTGTTGGCAGCGCTCCAGGATGCGAAATAAAGCGCAATGTTCTCATATTCTACTGAGAATGTGAAAGAGAATAAAAAAAGAGTGGTTCCGGTCTTAAGATTGGGCCACTCTTTGCGTCTTGCCATTCCTATTTTGCGGGTTCGAGCGCTTGTAACACCTGCTGGACAAAGCGTGATTCTGGTAGTGCGCCCGTAAATTCCACTCTACCCAATTAGATGTCAGATTTCTTCAATGGGTTACATTCGTGTTATACTTTTTATCAGTAAAAGATGGCAGAAATAGAAATGCAAAAATTATTGTTTCTTTCTATTGCATAGGTTTTCCTCAGCTTAAGAAGTTGAGAGAGGGAAGGAATATCCTCTTAGAAGAAGTTGACGAACCGGGCAAAGGAAGCGCCGTACAATATTTTCTGAGAGTAGGCCGATGCTTGTCTATATATTGAGGATATCGAATGAAAATATCAACTTCTTCAGAGCAAACAAATCATCAGAGTGAAAAGATCTCACCCTGGGATATTCCGTTGACTATTTACACGGACGAAGCCGCCCTATTGGCTGGTCTGCGTCGGAAGGATCGTGACGCATGCACCTGCCTGTTTAAACAATTTGCTCAGCGCCTTTACTACCTGGCATTGCGTTTTGGACGTGATGAGGAAGAAGCGGAAGATATCCTCCAGGAAGGTTTTCTGCAGGCCTGCTCCCATATCAACTCATTTGAGGGCAAAAGTAGCCTGGGAACGTGGCTCTATCGGATTGTCTCCAACGTCGCGTTGATGCGTCTTCGCAAGAAGGATCTTCCACTGGTTTCGCTCAGCGATTTAGAGGAGAGAGAGGATCTTTTTGGGCAGGATGTGCAAGAAGCGCCAGAGAGACAGGTGCTGGCTTCAGAGCTACGCGAAGTGCTTGGCCAGTCCCTGGAGGCTCTGCCAGCAACCTTACGCGAGCCATTACGGCTGCGAATCTTCGATGGTTTGAGCACAAAAGAAGCGGCGGAGCGGCTGGGTATTACTGAGGCGGCCTTCAAAGTACGTTTACACCGAGCGCGCCGGGCACTATGGCTGCTGCTTGCTGAATATGTAAACGTGGATGAAGAGAGAGCCTTCTGAACCGATCTCTTATTTTCGCCAGCGGTAAGTGATCTGGCTTATCAATCGTGTCGGTAAAAATGTAGCTAGTTCTCTGTTCTGAAATGCCTGCCCGACGTTTGGAGGAGAATCCACATATACACGAATAGCCTCTTCTAGAGCCGCTTGTTTACTGTCTGCTTTTAGCTTAAGCTCATCTAGCAAACTCATATCAGTTTTGCCGAAAAAGCGCGTATGAAAGTTGCGCATAGGTTTAAGTATTGCCTGGACATACTCATTTTGGGCATTCAGATATGCCAGATAGGCATCAATAACTCTTTTTCCGGCCGGGTCTATCGATAGTACGTTAGCAGCGCTTAGGGCTCTTTCGTAAGAAGTCTTTAATAAAGGATCTATTCCCTCTAAAAAGTGATTTGATTGAAAGAGGAATCCAGTTCGAACTGAGAGGTCATCATGAGCCTTGCGAAGCTCTGCTATTACAGGTGCTAATTCATGTAGAGAGTATAAAAGGGGGGCACAAGATTGGTTACGTTGTGCTTTTTGCTCTAATCTGCTGTTTTTGCCCGAAAGATGCCTGCCTTGTCGTTGCCCACGTAAGGTGAGAAAGGCTGCAACACCGATCACCACCCCACTACTGAAGAGAGCCAGAATAATACCTATATGGCCTATGAACCAATTCCACAAGCTAAGCATTATAATATCTCAATCCTATTTCAAAAAAATCCAAAGTTTCAATTCCAACCGGGCTTCCCAGGCCTTTTCATCTGCCATGTGTGTAGTATAGCATTACATACGTATTTATACTACTGTTCCCATTGACTCACCAAAAATCTTCCTTTGGCAGCAACGTTGCCTCATGAGGAAATCATACCGGCCCCTCAGTCGTCACTGGACAAATCGGGCCCCTCCTCCTCGTTATAAGTCTCTTACGAGCGTGCCAGAATCGCCCACGCCATGCTGGAGCAGCAACGGCGGATTTTGCAATCTGTAGAACCGAAAATGCTACATAGATGCAATACTTTTTCTCGGTTCGCGTCTTTTGTCATACATTCTCTTCTTCAATGAAGGGATCTTGAGACAAAATGGACCAGGAGATGTTTATGTGGCAATTACTTTTCTCTACGCTTCGTCGGCAACGAGGTCAGACTCTTCTCGCTGCTGGGGGCTTCTTCCTGGCTGCCTGCACGTTGATTTTGCTGACCGCAACAACACAGGGTACTGTCATACGCGCGAATCAGATTATCAGCCAGAACTGGCGACCAACCTACGATCTTGAGGTCCTGCCCGCTCAGGCCCACATACCGGACAGCAAGTTGATTCCAGCCGATTTTATCGCGGGTAATGGCGGGGGGATCAGCATGGAGCAATATAAACGCATTCAGCACCTACCAGGAGTTGAGGTTGCTGCCCCCGTTGCCTATCTGGGGTATGTACAAATTCCCTCGCCAATCATGGGGTTTGCGCCTGCTCGCCTGCCTGGCGGATACTATCAGGTGGATTGGACCCTCACTGCATCCAATGGCAAACAAACGTTTGTTGAGCGACAGGAGCGCTTTATCTACGAGGTGACTGCATCGTGCCCAGATGCTCCTTATAATCCCGCACATATAAATGCCTTATTAAAAGCCCACATTCTGCCAGGCAGCGGCAACTCGAATTGCGGATTTAATGGGGGTGTTTTTCCGCAAACCTTCCAGAGTATTGATACGGGGCCATTTCTCCTCACCGCAATTGATCCCACGGCTGAAGACCAGTTGGTCCATATTGACCGGCATATTACGAATGGACGAATGCTTACCAATAAAGATACCATTGTGCAAGATCCCAATTTCACTTCACCAACCTACCAGGTTCCTTTGCTATTACAGGAACAATTGCAGGAGCGAACAAATTTGCATGTCACTGTCAAACGCCTGGATGGACTTGCTCTTGATCTCCAGCAGGTCGTAAACCGGGGTGGTGTCAACTATCTTATGCACTTACCCGGGCAACAGACAATCATTTCTCAGAATGCACCAACCATTCAGAATAGCCTCATTAATGTGAGCAAGAAGGGATATGTTCCCGCTTTATATTGGGATGGACACTCCTGGCAATCCATTTATGCTCTGGGTGGATTTAACACTATTTCTTTCCTCTATCAGCCTTCTGGCCTGACCTATCAGACTACACACGCTCCAGGTGGGCAGCTTGTACCAGCGTATAAGCTTGTGCCGGCCCGCCTTCAACATGCACCAAATGTGGCGTTATCTCCAGGGAGTCCATTCAGATCGGAACTCGTTCTCTCCACGCAACAGGGACCAGAAGTGATGTTCCGCAATCTCGCACCGCTGCATGTTCCTGGTGGGCAACAATCCCCCGTCTATGAAACTCAGTTTGTTGGTCAATTTTCGAACGCATCTATCTCAAGTCAATTCAGTAATCCCCTTAACTGGCTTCCAGATACGACGTATGCTTCGCAACCGGCGCAACTGCGTTACGATCCACAGGGGCACCCTGTTCCCTCCATCCCTCTCTATCCGACAACGAATCCGGCTGGCTTTGCCCTGCAACCACCGGTCGCGTTGACCACGCTCGATGCGGCCCAACGTATCTTTGGTGACAAGAGCATTAGCGCGATTCGTGTGCGAGTGGCAGGTGTCGAGAGCGCAAATCAGGCCAGTTGGAACAAGGTAGCTCAGATCGCACAACAGATTCGTCAGACGACAGGCTTGCAGGTCCTGGTGACACTTGGATCTTCGCCTCAGCCCACACTGGTGTATGTGCCAGGGCTTGCGGCGGGTCAAAACGGCTCGACGCGACCGATTGCCCCGCTTGGCTGGGTGCAGGATTCGTGGATTTACGTCGGCGCTGCGGTTGTCTATCTTGCTCAACTGGGGTCAACACGCCTCCTCTTTCTCGGCACCATTTTGCTGGTTTGCCTCGGGTATCTCATCGTCACATTCAGTGCTCTGGTGTCCGCACAACGCAAAGAGTTCGCGGTATTGAGTGCCCTCGGTTGGAGACCCTGGCAGCCTGTTCGCCTGTTTCTCGGACAAGCGCTCGTGCTTGGACTGGTAGGCGGTCTCGCGGGCATTATTGTTGCGCTCCTGATCGCTGCGGCGTTTGGAGCAACCCCGATCTTGCTCGTTGTCATCTGGACGCTCCCGGCTATTCTCCTGCTTGGCCTCGTCAGCATTGTTTCTCCTCTCTGGCATATCTGGCATATTCGTCCCGCTGAAGCCCTGCGTGCTGGCTCTCCCATAACTCCGGGGCGTGGTCTTCGCCTCCGCTTTTCGTCGCTCTTACCGCCATTTGTTGCACTCTCGCTCAACAATCTTACCCGCGTGCGTCTACGGGCAATGATCGCCATTGGCAGCATCTTCTTCTCCGCGTTGCTGATCACGGTTCTCTTTAACGGCCTGCTCGCTTTTCGACAATCGTTGCAAGGGACGCTTCTGGGCAGCTATGTACTTTTGCAGACGCAGATACCTCAGATCGCGGGTGCCGTATTTGCTGTCATGTTGACCTTCTTGAGTATTGCTGACCTCCTGCTCTTACAAGCCCGAGAACGCCAGCAAGAGATCGGGTTACTGCGAGCAGTTGGTTGGCGACCTGTGTTTGTGAGACGCCTGTTCATTCAGGATGGCCTCTTGCTTGCTTTCTGTGGAGGCTTGCCCGGAGTGCTGGCCGCTTTATTGATACTCATGCTACAGCATACGGCGCAGGATATTATTTTCCCGCCGCTGATTGCATTCGTTTCTTTGTCAGGTATGCTTGTTATCGGTGCACTTGCGGCGCTTCCTGCTCTTCGCGTGGCTGAGCGTATGCAGGTGGTTGATGTTTTGCGTGCCGAATAACGCTTCTTTGATAGGATTGCGTCTAATGTGTACCGAAAAAATAGTTGGAGGCTGCGATCATGGATGCGGAGACGACATTTCCTTTTGCATGG
>DASSXK010000187.1:0-5887 GCA_035703945.1 Ktedonobacteraceae bacterium
TGAGCAATCCGCAGAAATTTTAGTTGCCTACATCAGCGCCCCGGACCTGGAGATCAGGCCAATGCACCAGCGTTATACTTGCTTATCCAGTACCGATACCGGCGGTCTCTACCGTTATGAAAGCCTGGAGAGCGGCTTCACACGCGATCTTCAAGTAGATGCGCTGGGGCTGGTTCTCGATTATCCTGGAATCTGGAAACGGGTGTCTTAGTTTCAGGAACCGGCCTGACAAGACCATGCGTTTCGCGATAGCTCTTGAAACAAGTCATGTATGTAGATGCATATTGCAAGCCAGTCATTCCAAAGGAATTCTCACAGTAAAGGTGCTCCCCCCACCGGGAGCACTTTCAACTTCAATCGAGCCATGATGGGCCTGGATAATGCTCTGCACAATCGCCAGTCCCAGGCCGCTGCTCCCCTGCTCGTGTGAGCGTGTCCGATCAGCTCGATAAAAACGCTCAAAAATATGCGGAATATCCTCAGGTGCCATCCCAATACCTGTATCCTTGACCTCCAGCCTGGCCTGACCCTCGGCAGTTGAGAGCATCAATGAAACCTTACCTTCAGATGGCGTATATTTCAAAGCGTTATCGACCAGCGCGACAAGGGCCTGCTTTAGCTGATCCGCATCGCCAGTTACACGGGCAGGCGTGATATGTTGCAGCAACAAACGCGGTTGATCCTCGCCTTTCCCTGCTTGCCGCACATAGCGATACTGGCGGAACACTTCAAGCAACAGGCTATCAAGATCGATCGGCTCCTGATACTTGCCAGTATTCCCCAGGGACACCGAATTTTCCTGTTGATCGGCATCGGAACGGGCCAGAATCAACAGGTCATTTACAAGCCTGCCCATCCGCTCCGCTTCGCTTCGAGCATCGTTGAGGGCGGCGCTGGCTTCCTCGGCTGGCAGATCTGAAGTGGAAGTCAACATATCCAGGTTGCAGCGGATTGAAGCAATGGGTGCTCGCAGTTCATGCGAGGCGTCGGCCACAAAACGCTGCTGATAGGCATAGAGTTGCTCCAGGGTATCCAGCATTGTATTAAAGGTCTCAGCCAGCCTCGATAACTCATCCCGACCGCGCCAGTGCTTTTCCCCGACGCGCTGATCAAAACTGCGCCTGCGACTAATCCCCAATGCAGCCTGCTCAATATGCCTGACACGGTTTAAGACCCCCTGTGTGATCAGCCAGCCCCCCATCAGGGCGCATAGCGTAAAAATCGTGCCTCCCAAAAGCAGATACAGATGCAATTCGTTAAGCGACTGCTCGATCCCACTTTCCGAGCGTACCGTTTGAATAATATGGGGCGTCCCAAAGTCATTGCTTGCCAGGGTAAAAACGCGGATGCGCTGCCCTTGCAAGATAATCGTGCTGTACATGCTGGCTGGTGTCGTTCCATCGCTATCGAAGGGATGCTGCACGATCCGGTGAGCTGCCTGTCCGTCCCAGGGCACGGGATCAGCTTGTATTCCGTCGATATAGGTCTGGCCAAAATCTTTTTGTGTGCTGTCAGTCGTTGCCAGCAACTTGAGATGCTCATCAAGCACCTCTATCGAAACACCCTCAGTCCCGATGCCCGTAATACCTGGCAACAAGGAAATAACCGAACCGGGTGCCAACAGCGATTTTCCAAGCCTGACACTGCTTGCACGGCTACTCAGGCTTGCATCAAGATCGCTATATGCCCGATCGCTTGCCTGCATAGAAACAAGATAACCAAAAGCGCATAGCACCATAATCAGGAGCAGAACATAGAAGCAAGTCAGGCGAAGTTGCAAGGGAATATACATGCCAGCCACGCTTTCTCTTCATTTCACTCGGCCAGGCGAAGCACATAGCCAGCGCCCCGGATGGTCTGGATCAGACGCGGCTCCCCCTGTTTTTCCAACCTTGCACGCAAGTGAGCGATGTAGACCTCCAGCACATTCGCACCGCCTTCGAAATCGCTGCCCCAGATGCGATCCAGCAAAAGGGCCCGCGTCAGCACGATCCGGGGATTGCGCAGAAACAGAGAGAGGAGTTCAAATTCGGTCGTGCTCAACTCAATTGTTCGGGCACCGCGTTGGGCGAGCCGCGTCGCCGTATCCAGTTCAAGATCAGCAAAACTCAGGATCTCCCGCTGTGTCTCTGAGGGATTTCGGCGACGCAGGACGGCCCCCACCCGCGCCAGCAACTCTTCCAGGGCAAATGGTTTGACCAGGTAATCGTCCGCGCCGACCTCAAGTCCATCCACGCGATCGGCAACGGCATCGCGTGCCGTAAGCATCAAAACCGCGACATCGGGGCTGGTCTCTCGCAAACGGCGACAGACCTCAAGCCCCTCCATTCCCGGCAACATGCGATCCAGGATCACCAGATCAAATGACCGACGACGAGCGAGCAGAAGCGCCTCTTCACCCGTCGCGGCAGTCATCACCTGATAGCCTTTGTGGGAAAGCGTCCGACGGAGCGCACTGGTAAGTCGATCATCATCATCAACAACCAGAATGGATGTGCTCATGCATTCTTACCACCTTCTGTCTGATAGTGCCATATCAGCGTTCCATTTGTACGGCGAAGGGCATAGGCAATGCCGTTGTTAGAAACGGTATACAGTGCATCCGATCCGAGAACAAGTCCAGAATAGGTATCACCATCTATAGCATAAATCCAATTCAAACTACCATCAAGCGGATTGAGAGCATAAACGGCGCTCCGGCCTTGAAAGTCCACGCAGCTATACAATCTGCCATCTTTCACATAGGTCCCCATTACACTGCCATTCACAGTGCGCTGCCAGATCACGCTACCATCATCCTTACGCAGTTCAGAAATACTGCTCGCGGTACCACTCGATAAGGCCACGTACAGAGAATTAGAAGCAACATACAGAGAACTGGCGAAACTATCCTTTCCCTGGCCCAGGAGATCTTGCCAGAGAAGCTTGCCATCGCTTGCTCGCAAAGCAAATACGCTTGACTTTCCTTCCTTCAGGTAGGTTGTCTGCCTGGCAGGCACACCTGGAACACTCTTCTGAAGAGATGCCTGAAAAGAGAGCGGTTGCATTACCTGGCCTGGTACGCGCGATGCTGGCGAAGGCGAGGGGATAACGGTAGGGGTCGGTGTAAATCCTTCAAGCAAGACCTTCGTGGCAAGGATATAAAGTACGCCATCCGATAATACAGGGTTCAGGCTAAAGGTGCTATCAAGCGGATTGCTCCAGAGCTGATGTCCATCGCGGGCACGCAGAGCGTAGGCTTCATTCTCAGAGAAGGCATATATTACACCTGACTGAATAATAAATGCACTTGAGTTAAATGTCTCAGCAGTATGCCAGAGGAGCTTGCCATCGCTCGCTCGCAAGGCATAAAGTCCATCACTACTTGAGAACATATAAAGCACACCGTTGCTAAGCAGCGGGACCTGGGCATTCAGATTCGAAAATTTCCAGAGAAGCTTCCCATCACTTACCCGAAACGCAAGTAGCCCCTCATTCTGGATGCTAGTATAAGCCACCCCATTCTGCACAATTGGTCCGGAGATATAGTTGTTACTACGATACTTCCATAAAATTGCCCCATTCTCTGCGCTCAATGCCGCAAGTGTCCCAGGTCCAACTTGACCACTATAAGCACTTACAAAGACAATCTGATTGTCCACAACGGGCAATTCACCAATCCCTCCCTCTAATCCAGTATGCCAGAGCAAGGAGCCGTTGGAGCGGCGGAGCGCAAAGAGACCCTGATTGGCTGTACCTACATAAGTAACATCCCCGCTCACGGTCAAATTGAGATTGTTATCGGTAATCGAGGGAGCCTTAATCTGTGGCGCGGACGGCGTCGGAAGCACCCCGCCAGGGGATGGCAGACTTCTTGCTGTTGGCGAAGGGGCTGCGCCCGACTGTGACTTCAGTGATTCACCACAGGCTGTCAGCAGCAGACACAATAGAAATATGGTCAGCGATAATCGCACAGTTGTCAGTCGCAATCGATTCCTCACACAACTCGATTGCTCAAACGGACCAATTTGGAAGCAGGGGGTGTGCATAAAATTTTCCTTTTCTGCTATTCATTCCTCATTTCACGAGATCCCTGCAACAAAGATACAGCCGTTTGCTGAATTGAAGCTGAAGGCAACTATCTTACTCTAGCAAAAAATCACTGCCCCTTTAAATTAAATTGAATCAGCCGAATATAGTAAAGGGAAGGTTAGGTATTGGTATTTATTCTCTCTGCGGGGTTCTATGTCACACACAAAATTACGTTACGCAACAAGAATACAGACCATCTTAACTCTGCTGATTGGGCTTACCTCGATAGGTTGGACCAT
Source organism: Ktedonobacteraceae bacterium (assembly GCA_035703945.1). GTDB lineage: Bacteria > Chloroflexota > Ktedonobacteria > Ktedonobacterales > Ktedonobacteraceae > DASSXK01. The sequence goes on from DASSXK010000187.1 coordinate 4,311, forward strand.
GACAGGGCCAACTCCGATATACGCAAAAAAAATAACGAATTCGAGTGGCTTTGTCACTCGCATGGGCACACAACTCCAAATAAATGGGAATGCATTTCGGTTCGCTGGCGCGAATATGCACTGGTTGCCGATGGGAGATTCTACCCTCTATACCTCCCAATTCCAGATAAATGATGCGCTCAATGCCGCTCATGAGATGGGCCTGACAGTGGTACGTTCCCATGATCTGGGCATCTCAACCGGGTGTCCCAATTGTATCGAACCAACCCTGGGTACCTTTAACGCAACCGCTCTTCAACATGATGATTATGTAATTGCCGCCGCTCAGGCCCATGGGATACGGTTGATCATCCCCCTGGTTGATAACTACCACTACCCGGCCGGTGGAAAGCACAATTTCACCGATTGGCGCGGCATTTCCGATGAAAACCAGTTCTATACCAATCCACAAGTCATCAGCGATTTTGAGCAATATATCAGTGTCATTCTCAATCGTGTGAACACTTATACCGGCATCGCTTACAAAAATGATCCAACGATCATGGCCTGGGAGACAGGCAATGAGCTACATCCTCCCAGCGCCTGGACCGATAAAATTTCAACCTTCATTAAAGGCCTTGATAAAAACCACCTGGTTATCGACGGAAGCAGCAATATAGATCCCTCAGCCGCAAATATGAGCAATGTCGATATTGTTTCCGATCATTATTACCCCAAAAACATCACACGACTCACGAGCGATGCTGCCCTTGCAACAAATATGGGTAAGGCCTTCATCGTCGGCGAATACGATTGGAACGATGCAAATGGTGGCGATACACTCAACAGTTTTCTCGCTGCCATCAAAACCAATCCTATTATCTCAGGCGACGCCTTCTGGGAATTATGGCCACACGATGATCAGTATGGCTATGTCTCCGCCGAAGTACAATACATGTTACATTACCCAGGCGACTCGCAGGCAATGATCACTGCAACCCAGCAAATACGTACCCATGCTTATCAGATGAACAACCTGGCTGTCCCGCCCGCCTCTTTACCGACCGCGCCTGTGATAAATGCTTCTATAAAAGATGACGCCAATAACTTGCTGACCTGGCAAGGCTCGGCAATTGCCGCCAAATATACAATCGAGCGATCAACGACGAGTGCTAAGGGTCCCTGGACTGTCATTTGTAATCAGTGCGTTACCGATAACATGTCCCCCTGGACCGATACGACCCCACCGAACGGTATATACTGGTATAGAATGACGCCCTATAACCTTGCAGGGCAAGCCGGTAGCCCTTCCGCCTCCTTCCAGGGAGTATCAGTCGCAAATCCGACAAAATGGCTGAAAGATGACCTGAATAACTGGGATCTAAGCTATGCTCACTCCAGCAACCTGTACTTCGATACCACGAATATTAGCTATATGAATAATGATCCCTCACGTGCAAGCAGGTCTACCCCAGATCATCTCTGGATCATCTGGAATCAGCCAAACATCGGTGCGATCCAGGTCACAAGCTACTTCTGGCCGTATGAGGATGTCTCACATTTCTCTTTCTACCTGTCGGCGGACGGCACTAACTGGA
>DASSXK010000330.1:0-7247 GCA_035703945.1 Ktedonobacteraceae bacterium
TGGCGGACCTTCAGGGATTGTTCGCGCTCAGCGGCATCTGCCCGCTCTTTTGTAGATTGCAGCCGTCGCCATTGGAGGGAATACCAGGTAATCAAGACCTCTTGCAACTCGGTATTCAAAGCATTAAATTCGGAGGCGCGACGGGCCTGTTCCGACAAGGGTTGCAGGCGTGGCTCAATCTCGCCGATGATGTCCCGGAGGCGTTCAAGGTTGGTTTCGGTCTGACGTAAGCGATTCTCGGCATCGGTTCGCTGGACCTGGAAGGGCCGAATGCCAGCGGCATCTTCAAAAAGGGCCCGCCGTTCCTCAGCACGCAGGCTCAGGGCGGCGTCGATCAGACCCTGTCCAACCACGGTATAGGAGTCGGAGCCGATGCGAGCCTGGGCAAGCAACAAAACAACATCTTTCAAGCGGACCTTTTGCTTGTTGATCATGTATTCGTTTTCGCCTGAACGATAGCTCCTGCGGGTCACGGTAATCTCGCTATAGTCCGAGGGGACCCAGCCCGTGCTATTATCCAGCGTCAGCGATACTTCAGCCATGCCCAGTGGCGCTTTGCCCTGAGCACCGGCGAAGATAATATCATCGCTTTTCTTGCCCCGGAGCTGACGCATACTCTGCTCCCCCAGCACCCAGCGCATCGAGTCCGCGACATTTGATTTGCCGGAACCGTTTGGGCCCACGACAGCCGTAATACCAGGGCTAAATTCCAGAAAAGTCCGCGTAGCAAAACTTTTAAAACCCAGCAACTCCAAGCGTTTAAGATACACTCCGCGTACTCCCCTTCTACAATCGCTTCAAGGTTCATCTACCTGTTGAGACAATCCAGGTCATCAATTGCCAAGATAATATCACAGAGAGTAACAAGCGTCGAGTAGCTCCGACTTGTTTCTCAATGCCTGAAGTGTCCTATCCTCTATCACACATCCCTAAAAGGGTGGTCTACAGCGGCATCACCTGCCATTCCTGCATTACTATCATAGCATGATCTGCTTTGAGCAAGCAGCCAAGCATCCACGATTGGCGGCCCAGGGAAAGGAGTGATAAAATCAGGAAAAAGCAGTCATTAAGGAGAAGATTATGAGCATCGAGCAGCAAGGGAAGCCACTCGCAGGCGAAGTCGCGATCGTCACTGGCGCCAGTTCTGGCATTGGCGCGGCGACAGCACGTGAACTCGCCAGCCAGGGGGCAAAAGTTGTCCTGGCCGCCCGGCGCGAGGATAAACTCAACACCCTGGTTCTGGAAATCCAGCAACAGGGAGGCGAAGCGCTGGCAGTCCCAACCGATGTAGCTATCTCCGAGCAGCTCTCGCGTCTGGTAGAGCAAACCATCCAGGCTTATGGCCGAGTCGATATTCTGGTGAATAATGCTGGCATTGGACAAGGCTTCCAGGATGGTACAACGGAGGATATTACGAGAGCAGTGAACGTTAATTTGCTCAGTGGGATACTGCTGGCCCATGAGGTTTTGTCTGGTATGCGTGAACGTCGACACGGCTCGATCATTTCAGTGGCCTCCGTAGCAGGCTGGCTTGCAACCGATGCCCTCTACTCCGGCACCAAGTTTGGTTTGCGCGGCTTCTCACGGGGTCTGCGCCGCGAGCTACAGGGCAGCGGAGTTTCGGTCTCGCTGGTCTCGCCGGGCTTCGTCCGGACTAATTTGACCGCCCGTCGTAAGGCGAAACTTCCAGGGCCAGAAGTCGTCGCCAAAGCCATCGCCCAACTGGCCCAACATCCCAAACGCGAAGTGATTGTGCCCAGATCTTTTGGTCCAATTCCATTCGGGTACCACATTGCCTCAACACTTGAGCTGTTCGCTCCCTGGTTGCTCGATCTGGCACTGCGACCCCGCAAAAAGTAACGTCTTTATAGAAGCAGTCGGATGATTCTTCTGATGGCTAAAAATTATCTCAAGGAATTAGGGTTCTTGTCCTAAAAGTGTCTGCTTGTACCGTATCATGTAATAGGAGGTTGTGATGGGAGTTGTTCTACCTTCTGTAAAGCTTTGTATAGCTTTTAGTAATCTATCGCGTTATATATAGTAACTATGAAGAGATTGCTAAAGCTCATTCTTGTAACAATACTTCTGTCGGACCACACGAATTAGAAAAAAGGTCAAGCCATTCACTTCACTGACTGAACGCGCTTGAGAAGCCTGTAGCATTGTTGCTAGTACCGCTCAAAGCGGGAACATTCCAATATTGCCTGCTTGTAAAGCGTTCAGTAGGCGCGAGAGCGCCGTTGCGAAGTGCCTTGTAATAGTAAAGCCATTCACTTCGTTGACTGAATGCGTTTGAGAAACCAGGAAGAACCACGCCAGAAGTGATCAAAGCTGAAGCGTTCCAGGGCTACTGGCTTGCAAAGCATTCAGTAGGCGCGAGAGCGCCGTTGCGAAGTGTCTTTCAATAGTAAGCCGTATTTGCCGATCAAGTTCGTCCTATATGTAACAGCTATCGTTACCTGTCGGAACATGATATAATTCGTTGAGCCGCAATTTTGATCACTACCGAAATAGCGCAAAGCAGTATTTCAGCGCATAGAATTTAACAATTCATGCAAGAAATAAAAAGATAAATCCCTGATCGGGGGAGTGCAGTATTTTCTACAACTGTCGGCACAGCCAGATCGGTTCGTGCGTTCTGACTGTTACTAGCGATGGAGCAACCCATGTCGTCTGACAAAGAAAAATTATCTATAGGAGAAAATACCTCAATTAAAACAATCCTGGTGGTTGAGGATGATGCAGGTATTGGTACGTTCCTGGTTCAAGCAATTCTTCAGGAAACACCCTATCAGGCAATGTTGGTAACAGATGGCTTTCAGGCACTCAACACTGTTAATAATATCCGTCCCAGTTTATTTATTCTTGATTATCAATTGCCACGAATGAATGGTATTGAACTCTATGATCAATTACATATCATTGAAGGCCTGGAGGAGATCCCCGCAATTGTTATGAGCGCACGCCTCCCCAAAAATGAAATTGAGAAGCGACAGCTTATCGGAATGAGCAAGCCTCTAGAACTGGACGATCTTCTTTTCACAATTGAAAAGCTTTTGCTCTAACTTTTTCCGTAGTTAACGGGGTTTCCTTCAATCGATATCGTTAAACAGTATTTAGCCGATAATTATTCAATTCGTTGACTGAAAACATTTGAGGGCCCGCAAAATGGTTGCCAGTACCACACCTGATAAGCATTCAACAGGTACGAAAGCGCCCTTATACATTGCCTTAAAATAGCCAGGCAAAGACACTACTTACCACAACGCAACGATACAGGAGCCCCACTAACTTCAAGCAAGTCACATACTGATTCGATTTTTAATACCTACATAGCCTGGCACACTAGTTAGATGATTCCTGATACACCAAGCCAGGATTTCATTTATTCACGAACCGATACATCAATATAAAATCCACGTATTCCCCTCGATTCAGCTTCAATTGTTTCACCAGACGCCCTTCTTCTACAAACCCCAGAGACTTATACAGGGATATCGCTCGTTCATTATTTGAAAAGACTTCCAGGCGGATCTTTTCGATCAGTGGATCGCTTTTCCCCCAGGCTAACAGAGATTGCAGCAATGCTCGTCCAACCCCCTGGTCGCGCCAGGCTTTTTTGACAGCCATACCGAAGGTTCCCTGGTGCATCTGCATTTCATCATTACTATTCTCAAAATGCACCATTCCAATAACTTCGCCAGCAATCTCGGCAACGAAAAACGCCTTTCCGTCCTCAATCTTATAACCTGGAAGGCGTTCTTCAAGCTGCGCAACGATCGCTTTGAACTCTTCTGAAAGCGTTATATCCAACGCACCAGCTTCCAGAAGTTCCTCCTGTGAAAGATTGGCGATTACCAGCGCATCACGAACCTGTGCGGGGCGCACAATTGCTTCTTTACCTGATTTCAACCGCACAGGCTTTATCTGCTTCAAGGTTCGTTTTCCATATTTCGTAGCCATCGCAAGCCCTCCAGGACATCAGAGCGTTTCCACCTGAACCCAGCCCTCAGAGCAGGGCAGCCACAACGTCTTATCCTGCGGGTTTTGATTCCGCTCTTCCACATCGCCGTTCGACATTTCATAGCTATACGTAAGGGCACGGCGGACAGGATAGATCTTTTCTTCAACTTGCAAGGACGGGGGCTGATCCCATTTCGCGAGACCCTCTACAAAATTGTAGGCATGCCTCGCCTCGGCTTCCGCCAATGGCAGCATAAAATCTTTTGTCTCAGGAAATGGCTGGTAGCTGCTGGCACTTTCATCCTGTGGAACGCGTGAGCTCTGTCCTTGAGCCATCTCCCAGACCACGCGCGTCAGGAGTTGTCCACCCAGTTCGGCGCAACGCTCTTCCAGGGAGGCATAACTGATGCCATCCGGCAGTTCAAAGGCTTCTTGAGCCAGAATGTCGCCGCTATCAAGACGTTCTTCCACATAATGGATCGTCACGCCCGATTGTAGCAAGCCTTCACGGAAGGTCCAGAATAGAGGCACAGGTCCCCGGTTATGTGGCAACAGGGCGGGATGAACATTGACACACCCTAAGCGAGCCAGCTTCAGCACGGGATAAGGGAGCTTTTCGGCAAAACAGGCAACACAAATTACATCCGCCTGATAGCGTCCCAGTGTCTCTAAAGTCTCAGCATCGGAGAAGCGCAAGACTTCCCAGGTCGTCAGAGCATGTTCATCAATCAATTCGTTTAACAAAGTAGAACCGGGTGAATTTAAAAGTGGCAGGGGCGCTCTTAATTTTCTTGATGATTGGCGTGCTCGGATCGCTGGCCCACCGTGCTTCTGCCCGGAGAGCGGCTCGGCCGCCAACACTACGGCGGCAACGTCGATCTCGCCGCGCAATAATGTCCGCAGAACAGTTGTAGAAAATGCTCCCGGCATCCCGAAAAACAGAACGCGTGGAGGCCGTTTGGTTGAAATGTTATTTGACATGTAGCGTCCAGGCTTTATAATATCTATTACGTAGTCAAAATCAACAGAAGTCAGGGAGTACTATCATGCCACGAATGGTTCAGTGTGTCAAACTTGGACGCACACTTCCCGGTCTAGACAAGCCTCCATTCCCTGGAGAGCTTGGACAACGCATCTTTGATAATATCTCTAAAGAAGCCTTTGAGATGTGGAATGCTCAAAGTACCTTAATTATAAACCACTATGGTCTGAATATGGCCGATCCCGAATCTCGTAAAATCTTGCGCGAGCAGATGGAAGAGTTTTTCTTCGGACCCGGCTCCCAGATGCCTGAGGGCTGGACACCCGAACCGGCCGGTGCAGGTGCGGGCCCAAGTGCCAAAGGTGGCGGGGGCGCACCACGCAAAAAATGAGAGCTCCCGGCAAAATACTGCTCATTTCCTGTTATGAACTGGGGCATCAGCCATTTCAACTCGCATCACTCCTGGCTATGCTTCAACAGGCTGGTTATGCCCCAAAAGCGGTCGATACAACGGTCGATGATTTAAGCGATCAAGACATCAAGCAAGCAAGCTTTATAGGGATCTCGGTCCCGATGCATACTGCGTTGCGCCTGGGTCATCAGATTGCCCAGCGTATTCGAACTGTAAATCCAGCGGCGACCATCTGTTTTTACGGACTCTATGCCCTGCTGAACTCCGAGTATCTGCTCCAGGAGCAGATTGATGCTGCAATCGGTGGCGAATACGAGGGGCCGCTGCTCCAACTAATTGCCTCGCTCGAAGAAGGCAAAAACGAGCCGATTCCCGGCGTGAGCAGCAGGCAGTCCAGAAGTGGTCCCTCGCTGCAACGGACACATTTTCTTGTGCCCGAGCGCCAGCATCTTCCCTCGCTGGACAAGTATGCCCATCTGGAAGTCGATGGCGAAGCACGTATCGCGGGCTATACCGAAACAACACGCGGCTGCAAACATACATGCAGGCACTGCCCGATTACGCCCATCTACGGCGGGCGCTTTTTTGCGATTCCGGCTGAAATTGTCCTGGCGGACATTCGGGCCCAGGTTGCGCAAGGTGCCCGGCATATCACATTCGGCGATCCCGACTTCTTAAATGGCCCAACGCATGCTTTACGCATCCTGCGGGTGATGCACCAGGAATTTCCAAACCTGACCTTTGATGCCACGATTAAAGTTGAGCACTTATTGAAACGCCGCGAGATTCTGCCAGAGTTGAAAGAACTCGGTTGCGCCTTTATCGTCTCAGCGGTCGAATCGATCAATGATGCTGTTTTAAACTACCTTGATAAAGGCCACACCTCTGCTGATATTGCCGAAGTCTTTGGGCTGATGGAGAATGTGGACATCCCAATTCGTCCCTCCCTGTTACCATTCACGCCCTGGGAAACGCTCGATAGCTTTATTGACCTATTGAACTTCTTCGAAGAGCGGCAATTGATTGAGAACGTTGATCCCGTCCATTTCTCGATCCGCTTGTTGATTCCGCCTGGCTCCTCGATCCTTGAGATTCCGGGTAGCGAGCGATGGCTGGACGATCTTGATAGTGCGGCCTATTCCTATCGCTGGCACCATCCCGATCCCCGCATGGATACGCTCCAGGCCAGAATCGCCAGTTATGTCGAGATCGCCGATCGCGATCAGGCAGATCTCATCGAGACCTTCTTCGGCATCAAAGCACTGGCACTGGCGGCTCGTGGTGAAGATCTGGCGGTCTCCGAGGCCATCGAGTCCTATGGCAAACAAAAAGTCTTGCCCCACCTGACCGAATCCTGGTTCTGCTGAGCAGAGCCCCGTGAGGATCAGTTCGATCCTAAGAGTATCGCCGTTCAAAAGCGAAAGTAAGCGTGAAGTAAGTCTCTAGACTGGCTTCACGCCTTTGTTTATAAGCCTCTTATATCGAGAAAAAAGCGGACAGGCAACCTGCAAAAATACACCAATAGTGACGACGCAAACGCCTCTCAAACCTTTAGCCCTACCAGCGGTTCAGGGGGAGTGGCCGATGCTGCTTGGGGACCTTAGCCGTGATGGGAGCCGCACTGCAACGAGGGGGGGATCGACTTACTGCGGTCTGGGCCTATTGTAATGCCTCCGATTTGAGCGAGCAGCCTAAAACGGTACTGTGAATTATATTGCCACCAGTCCCAAAGCTGCGCGAGATGCCGGAGATGATAGAAGGGTGAGCAAGCGAGACAACGTTACAACAATTGCTGCAATATAGCAGTGTAAAAGGCCGCTGGAGGAGCCGATTGCTTCCGGAAAGAGGGCAAAGGAGTCCTGTCTATCTTACAGTATCAAACAATCATGC
>DASSXK010000410.1:0-2489 GCA_035703945.1 Ktedonobacteraceae bacterium
TTCCTCTTTGACGCGGTTTTTGGTGTACTCGGCCCCAGCCGACGTCCGGGACCATTCGCGCGCGGTGAAGTAGAGGAAGTTTTGCCAGTTACCTGGTACGCTGCCATCTTCCAGCTTGTGACACTCTTCCGCGAGGTAGGGGTTGATACCGCTGCGGGCAAATTTGATCAGCTCGCTTTCGCGACGGATCAGGCTTCCTGACATCACGTTAACCATACTGTGGGTATTGCTGGAGACGAAGTAGACCGGACGTTTGGTCAGGTTATGTTCTGTCAGGTGTTGTTCGACGGGGTCCCACCACTGGTGCGTGGCGCGGACATAGCCAACGTGCGAGCCTCCGAGCATTTGCAGGCGGAAGCTTTTGCGATGGGTGCCGATATAGTGCAGGTTCTCCCACAGTCGGTCGCCCCAGATTACTTCGAGCCGCTCCCAGTCATCCTCTTGAATATGCAGCCGCTCGCGCAACACTTTGCTGATTTCGGCAAAAACGGGCGACGTGCGATCCATGTTAGTTTCGAGCAGTTTGATTGTGGTCGGGTCGGCGTTGAGCAGGTAGTACATCTTGTTCCATTCGATCTGGAAGGCGACCAGAATTGGAACGATGTCATCGGTGTCGCTAACGCTGGCGACGTAGACAGCCAGGATGTCGTCTCCGTTGTAGAACCATTTGCGCCGCCGGGCCGAGGCGGTGACGGCCTCCCATTTGTCTACTTTGAAGCCTCGCTGCGTGAAGACCTGTTCTGATTGCCCCAGCAGGATCAGGTTGCAGCGGGGAATCGCGGCTGGCAGGCGCAACACGGTATAGATCAGGGCTGACATGTCGGGATAAGGCGAGCGGGCCTCAGGATGGAGGCTGGAGTCGATGTTGTAGTGGGCCTGGACGAGGGCCTTCAGGCTGATTTCGCCTGAACTGCGCAGCAGGGTGTTGTAGGTGCGTATGTAAAGTTCAACATCACGCTTGCCTGCTTCATGATGGCCTTCGGAACTTCGATAGTAGGTGTCCGAGGCCGCTCGTGCGAGTTCTTGTGTATCTTGCGGCTGGTCCGCATTGTAGCCTTCGGTATCAAACTCCGGGTCCCGGAGGCTGCCATCGAATGTCTCTGAATGGTGATGATTGTCTGGTTGCTTAGGTTTACGTGGCACGACGATCTATCCTTCCTCAAATTGATAGTCCTGGAAAGTACTGGTGGTCAGTCAATCTCCATTGAAAAGGTTGCCGCCTGCGGCGAGGGAGGGGGGATGACCAGGGCGCATCCCTGGACCCAGTCAAGAGGCTTCGCCCCTTGCAACCCCATTGCCTCATTTTCGAGGGCTTCTCTCCTTACAATCCTATTGCCATCTTTTTGGATGAGTGTTGACAGCCTACTAGTAGATTTCATTACCTTGACGGTATGTCCTCACTACATATAAAAACATTTCGCTAATTATACGCTTTTGGCTCGTCTTTTTGATAGAGGGGGCTGCCCTCCTGGCTTATTTAGTATAACGATATACTGATGCGTTATGTTTGGAACATAGGCATTCGGATAGCCATACGGCCGTAAACGCGTCCCGGTCTGGTACCAGATAATCTCCCCTTTTGGCACAAAGCCTGCTCTTTGTGCCCGATGCGCTAGATCGACATGCGTGAATATATAGCGCCCATTTTGATAGGCATTTCTTACAATCATCGCCAGGTAGCGTCCGGGCTTTAAAAGCTGGAAGCAGAGGGCGAAGGCGCGTTCCATTGCATCCAGGAATGTTTCATAGCTTGGAAAGTTGGCGAGGTCGGCTGGCTCATCCGAATGCATGTCATAGATTGTACGACGATTCTTGAAAAGCGCGCTATAGTCCCCATTGGACATCGTTTGCTTGAGATGAATGTTGTACGGAGGATCTGTCGCGATAAAGTCGAATGATTCGGGCTCCAACATTTCCATTACGTTAAGGCAATCGCCCGGAAGCATCGTCTGCTCCAGCAGTGCGCCCTTGCTTTCCTTAATGACCTGCTGATAAATTTGAATCCAGGCGGGATTAATTTCGATCCCGACAGCCTCGCGAGGCTGTTTGCAGATCGAGGCTCCGATCAATGTCCCCCCGACGCCAGCAAAGGGATCAAGCACCACGCCTGAAGGTTTTGTAAAGAACTCAATTAACTGGCTCATCAACTGTGGTGGTTTGTTCGCGCCATGTGCTTTACGCAGGTGATGCCCGTATTCCGAAGGATAGGTAGTTGTGATGATACTCTTCGTAAAATAGAGCCACTCGGCCCCTGTGAGTTCATTCAGGGTGTTTCTTAATGAAACAGAGGTAGTGTTGCGGCCGTTTTTGGGTCTCTCTTCTCTCAAACGTCCCATTTTATTCCACCAAAATTTGCCACTAATCTTCAATTTTAGAGTAAAATAGAGGTTGAGAGATGTTACTTTAACGTTGGTCCTCCCCATAATCAACGTTTCCCCCTTGTAGCATCTCTTTTCTTTCCGCTTATTGAATCTTGTGCGCTACTTTAT
>DASSXK010000461.1:0-3944 GCA_035703945.1 Ktedonobacteraceae bacterium
GCGTTGAGCTATGGTGGTTTATCGAGGATGCCGGGGCAATGCTTGCCCAACTCCAGGCCCGCGATATTCCTATTGTTGAAGACCTCGCCGATCAACCGTTTGGTCGTACACTGGCAATTCAGGACCCGGCAGGAAATAAAATTTACTTGCTGCAACCTGCTCGAAGTTAAACATTTTGCCTGAACAATTCTAAGAAGAGCCGGCCTATCCGCACACCACTGATAGGCTGGCTCTTCTTAGATACGGGCTCTTTACTTTCCAGTAAAGATTGGTGGACGCTTTTCTTGAAAAGCCCGAATACCCTCCAGATAATCCGCACTTTGATAGACCTCCAGACGCAAAGCCTCAATGCGTTCAACGATATCCGCCGAAATCGGGCTGGTATCGGTCAGGATACGCAATTGTTCTTTGACGACAGATAAGACCAGGGGAGCCCTTGTGGCAATATGCTGGGCGAGCTGATAGGTGTAGGATTCCAATTCATTGACGGCAACCAGATGGTTGAGAAGGCCCCATCTGGTTGCCTCGGTTGCATTTAGCGGCAATCCTGTAAAGAACATCTCTTTGACGAGATTAAGCGGGAGTCGGCGCATAAAACGCAGTAAGCCAGCAGTATTGTAAGCCAGACCGATATTGGCTGGCGTGATCGCAAACGAACTCGTTTCGTCCCCGATCGCGATATCACAGCTTAAAATCAGGTCGCTCGCAACTCCCCAGACAGAACCATGCACCATCGCGATAACCGGTGCGGGAAAACTCTTGACGACCCGCAGGGCCCGTTCAAATGGATCGGAATATGGCAGCGGGTCCTGCCCCTGTGGTAACTCCGATATATCATGTCCCGAGGACCAGACGCCAGCGTCAGGGGCAGCCCGAATGATGACTGCCCTGATATTCGACTGCTGAAAATCTAAAAAGGCCGCGATCAACTCCTCCACCAGGGCCTCGCTCAGGGCATTGCGTTTCGCGGGCTGGTTAAGCGTTACAATGCCAATTGCATCGCGACGTTCCGAGAGAATCAACATGGTATCACTCCTTTGCTGCTCCAGTAGTCAAAGCAATCTCTTATCTTGTTTACATAATCTATACTAGTCTTAGCACTCATCCCTTGCTCTAACTGTACCATTGATTTTACATAACATCCAATATATAATCTTTTATGAAAACAATATGCTACAACATATCAATAAAAGATATGAAGGAAATCGATGGACCTCCTGCAATTAAAATACTTTCGGACGGTTGCCCGGCTTGAGCATATGACACGGGCTGCCGAAGAACTCATGATTGCCCAGCCTGCTCTCAGTCAAACAATTTCACGCCTGGAAGATGAATTGGGGGTGTTGCTTTTTGATCGTCTTGGGCGGCGTATCCGCCTCAATCTTTTTGGGCAGGCCTTCCTGGTGCGAGTCGAGCGAATTTTTGCCGAGCTGGAACAGGCTCAGGCGGAACTGGCTGATCTGGCGGGAGGAAACAGGGGAGAGGTCGTTCTTGCGCTGGGAGCCGCCACGCACCTGATTCCAGATCTTTTGAGCGATTACCGTCAGCAACATCCGCAGATTAGCTTTCGCCTCTTCCAACAACGTGTGACCACGATGGTACAACAACTTGAGCAGGGAGCCTTTGATTTCTGCATCACGGCCCCACCGCTGCATAAGCCAGGAATTGCGAGTATCCCTTTACTCACCGAAGAAATTGCTCTCGCGCTGCCACCAGCACATCGCCTGGAGAAACGCAAACGTATCCGCCTCTCGGAGGTTGCGGGAGAAGCTTTTCTCAGTTTAAAAGCCGGTCATGGCCTGCGCGATCTGACAGATGCATATTGCCTGCAAGCCGGATTTACCCCACAGATTGCCTTTGAAAGCGACGATCCCTCAACCCTGCGAGGACTGATCCGGGCCGGACAGGGAATTGCCTTTGTGCCAACGATCTCCTGGCGCGGCTCCCTCGGTCCAAGCGTTGTGCAGGTTCAAATTGAGGAGCCTCGTTGCGAGCGCACAATCGGTCTGGCCTGGTTAGAGCAACGCTATCTTTCAGTCGCGGCAGAGCAGTTTCGCACGTTCATCAAAGAGTATTTTGCCCGCCTTTCGCAGGCAGAATAACCAGATTGCCTCTACCACTCTTCCACAACACGCTTGAATAGGAGTAAAATGGTACAATCATAAGGGGAGAATATTGAAATGGAACAGCAAGGACGCGAGAATTTTGAACAGCCCGAGCCGCAGGATTCTTCAATCGAAGAACTTGAGACTGCTCGCCTGTATCTTCGACGACCCACCAGGGGGGATGCGGCAATCCTGTATCGCCAGTGGTTGGACCCACAGATTCAGCAGTATCTGGGTGGTGTCGTGACACCGGTGGTCGCGAAAGTCCGAATGACAGCCCATCTGGAGCACTGGGACCAATTTGGCTTCGGCTGCTGGAGTATCTTTGAGCAAGACTCGGATACCCTGATAGGTCTGGCGGGACTGGGACACTTTGATTCTGAAATCGAGGTTATCTATCGGTTCTCCCCCGAATTCTGGGGACACGGTTATGCCACGGAGGCAGCCCAGGCCAGCGTTGAAGTTGCCTTTGAGTGGCTGGGGATAGGTCGGCTGGTGGGGGTTACGCAGCAAGCAAACCTGGCCTCCCAACGCGTCCTTGAAAAGGCAGGTTTACGCCACACTAGCGATTTCGTCCGCTGGAATGCTCCTCAATACTTTTACGAAATTCAGCTGGAATAATAAGTTTATAGGCCATAAAACTATCGTTGTTTTTGCGTGTTTGCGTCTGATTTTTTCTCTGATTGACAGGCATTAAAAGGATTAGCCGTTGTATACTTTTAAGAATCGTCTTCGATTGAGTCGCGACGCCATCCTGGCGCTGTGTATAATTGCCCTGGCATTTGTTGTACGCCTCATTCTGATCGCGCATGGTTGGCCCAACACAACCAGTGAAGAGGGAACGTTTGGTCTGGAAGCCATGCATATTGCCTATCGCGGCGAATTTCCCATCTTTATGTATGGACAACATTATATGGGAACCCTGGAAGCGTATTTTGGGGCACTGTTCTTTCATATTTTTGGTACGTCACTCTTCTCATTGCGGCTTGGGATGTTGACGCTCTTTACGCTCTTCTTATTTTGCCTGTATTCTCTGACAAAATTGCTCTATTCACCTCGGATGGCGCTGTTTACTCTGCTAATCCTGAGCTTTGGATCACAGGGGATATTGCAGCCCGAAATGATGGTGCTGGGTGGCACGACTGAGACGTTGCTGTTTGGAACCTTGCTGCTTCTCCTGGCCACGCGTTTAGCTCTCTCGTCTGGTCAGAAACACACTCCACGCGACCGCTGGGTGCGACTGGTGGAATTCGCGGCCTGGGGATGTTGTGCGGGCCTGGGACTATGGAGCCACCTGCTGGTTGCGCCGTTTCTCCTGGTGAGTGGCCTGCTTTTGCTCCTGTTCTGCTATAAAGAGCTGCTAACCCTGGCACCTGTGGCTTTACTGCTGGGACTGATTATCGGCTCAATTCCGCTCATCCTCTATAACCTTAAAGCTCCTGCCAGTCAAAATTCGATTGCGACATTTTTATCGATCTATAATATTGGACATCCGGTTGTGGCTGATCCTTCTTTTCCTCTGAAACAACTTTCCGGCACATTTCTGTTTAGCCTGCCGACAGCAACAGGCATGAATACGATCTGCGATGTACGAGCCATGCCATTTTTTAGTGCCACACCTACTCCAGCTATCTGTATATTGACGCAGGGAGGCTGGAGTCTGGCTTATCTGCTGCTCATGGCTACGGCTTTCTGCCTGACTGGTTGGGGGCTATTCACGTTAAGCAAGTTTTATAAAGGGAGAATATCCAACTGGTCGGTTGAGGAGCGGCCAATGGCGGTGATTTATGCGGCTCAACTCATGTTGCTTCTCAGCGCCGTGCTCACCCTTTTTCTGTT
>DASSXK010000589.1:0-2433 GCA_035703945.1 Ktedonobacteraceae bacterium
CAGGATCGCAAACTCCAGATGTATTCTTCTTGACTTGTTCTAGGGTGTAGCTGCAACGCTCCTGATTGATATTCAGGAGAATCTAATGGAAGGTAACGTTATGTCTACTCATATCTCTAGCAACTCTCATTCTTCTGGAATTGACGCTTTACCGACAGCTCAACGTGTGGAAGAACTGAAAGTGCTTGCTCGCTATCAGCGAGCAACGAACTATCTCACTGCCGCACAGATTTACCTTCAGGATAATGTCCTCCTTAAAGAGCCTCTGGAGCCTACTCATATTAAAGATCGCCTGCTAGGTCATTGGGGCACCTGTCCAGGCATTAATATGATTTACGCCCATCTTAACCGATTGATCGTTCATCGCCACCTCAATATGTTTTTAGTTACAGGTCCGGGACACGGAGCCCCAGCGAACCTGGCTAACCTCTACCTTGAGGGGTCACTCGAACATTTCTATCCGACGCTTTCCAGGAATATGATCGGGTTGACGGATCTGGTTCGTCGTTTTTCCTGGCCGGGCGGCTTCCCTAGCCACCTGGCTCCAGCTATTCCTGGAACCATCCATGAAGGCGGCGAACTCGGTTATGCTCTGGCAACAGCATTTGGCGCAGTTATGGATAACCCGAATCTACTTGTTGCCTGTATTGTGGGTGATGGGGAAGCGGAAACAGGACCCACGGCAGCCGCCTGGCATAGCTACAAGTTTCTTAATCCTGCTGAGTCGGGAGCAGTACTGCCCATTTTACATCTCAATGGGTATAAAATCAGCAATCCCACCATTTATGGAACAATGGACGACGTCGAACTCATGCATTTGTTCCGGGGATATGGATACCATGTATTGCTGGTTGAAGCCGCCAGAGGAGATGCAGCCCTGGCCCAGGCGATGGACGATGCGTACGCAGAGATTCGTCATATCCAGTTGGCAGCTCGCAATGGGCATCCTATTCAAAAGCCCCTCTGGCCTATGATTATCCTACGTTCCCCAAAAGGATGGACCGGGCTGAAAAACCATCAAGGGAAACAGATAGAGGGCTCGTATCGCTCGCATCAAATACCGGCAGCCGATTTGAAAGAGAACGCGGAGTCGCTGCAAGCGGTCGAGCAGTGGTTGCTTTCCTATCATCCTGAAGAACTTTTCGATGAAGAGGGAAAACCCTACCCGGATCTGCTCACACTCTGCCCGAGCGGTGATGCTCGTATGGGCTGCAATAAGCATACCCTTGGTGGGAATATTCGTCAGGAATTACATCTTCCCGATCTGGCTCTTTATGCTGTTCCCGCGCGCGAAAAGTCGTATAGTAATATTGCCCCTATCGCTCGCTATCTGAAAGATGTGATTATTCAAAATCCCCAGACATTTCGCATTTTTTGCCCGGATGAATTAGAGTCGAATATGCTTGGCGAGGTTCTGGAGGTCACACAGCGCAATTACCAGTGGCCTATAACCACAGAAGGCTATGCAGGGGGAGCGCAGGGTGGAAGAGTCATCGAGGTGTTAAGCGAGCATATGTGCCAGGCCTGGCTCCAGGGCTATTTGCTCACCGGTCGGCATGGGCTTTTTCCTTCGTATGAAGCGTTTATACCCATCATTGCTTCAATGATGGACCAATATGCGAAATTCCTCAAGATGTCTGGTGAATTGAGTTGGAGGCCAGCCGTACCCTCCTTAAACTACTTGTTGACTTCGACGCTTTGGCGTCAGGAGCACAATGGTTTCTCGCATCAAAATCCCGGGTTTATCAACACGATTGCGAATAAAAAGGGTGATACCGCTCGCGCCTACTTCCCACCTGATGCCAACTGTTTGCTCTATACACTGGATCATTGTCTACGCGGCTACGAGAGCAGAATCAATCTGATTATTGCCGAGAAACGACCTTTCCCACAGTGGCTGCCTCTTCCCGAAGCAATTGCGCATTGCCGCGCTGGTGCCTCTGTCTGGTCCTGGGCCAGTACCGATAATGGCATACGTCCAGATGTGGTACTTGTCGGCATTGGCGATAACCCGACGTTCGAGGTTATGGCTGCTGCTCATATGTTAAGGAAAGATCTCCCCGAATTGCGTATCCGTGTCGTTAACGTAGTGGATCTTTTTGCACTTAGCTCGGATCAAGACCATACCCACGGCCACGATACGGAGCTATTCGAGAGTTTACTTGGCAAGGAAACCCCGGTCATTATTAACTTCCACGGGTATCCGTCGGTTGTAAAACAGTTGCTTTTCGAGCGTCCGCGCAGCAGCCGCTTTCATGTGAATGGCTATCGTGAAGAAGGCACGACAACGACACCTTTTGATATGCAGATACGCAATGGTACCGATCGCTATCATCTGGCTATCCAGGCCATGCGGCTCGCGGCCAGCGAATCTTTCAATGAGCAAGTAGCTATTCGCATGAGCGAGCGCATCGGGCACTATGAAGCCTGTCT
>DASSXK010000604.1:0-5457 GCA_035703945.1 Ktedonobacteraceae bacterium
GGCCAAAACGGTTGCGGATAAAACTAAAACTGCCATCGATCGACAACGCCACACCCGCAAAGACCGGCCCTCGCGTGCCATGCAGCAGGGTTCGCTTTAAAAAAGCTGAGGATTGCGCCATTTGGGCATACAGCATCGGGACATTATCGGCGGCACTCGCTCCCGAATCAGCTTGACGATTCTGGGAAAAGCCCCCGACTTGCGGAGGCACTCGCAACCAGTAGGTCATCTCGTTTTCATTCAATTTCAGGGCCTGCTGTCCAAGACGCTTCTGATCCTGCAATTTCTGGGCCAACGCGGTAAATTCCGAGGCTAACGAATCATCTTCGCCACTTCCAACATCCAGGTGATTCCGACCTTTACGTGGTTTAAGAATCACCGTTTCCACTTCGTGCAGCAAATCTATGACGGCCTGCAAACGCTGCTCCACCTGCTGCCAGGCTCGCTCAACATCGCCCCAGTTTTCGAGATTATGGATAGTATTCGTCAATCTAAGCGCCTGATCCACGCGTTCATTGGGACGATTGGAGCGACCACCTTGCTCATTGCGACCCTTATCGCGGCCTCCATTGGAGCCCTGGTGATGTGATTCCTCCAACAAATGTCCAAGCTGATGGAAGAAGTGATCAACCGCCGTATGTGCCATGCGCAGCGTTTGAAACCAACCAAGCATCCGAGCATCCAGTTCAGCCTTGCCAATCGTTGGAGTCCCCGATACTCCCCCTGGTCCCTTATCCCGGGCAGAAGGAGCCGCCAGGGCCAGCAGACCCTGATAACGACCATCGGGCAGCTCAACGCCGATCGTATTTAACATATTCATCAAGCGGGCCTGATCAAGCTCCTGACCACTCCAGCGAGCAATCTCATCCTCCAGCAAGTCGGCATCAAGCACCAGATGACGATCGGTCGCTTTTAGGAGGGTATTCGCATTGGTCAGGTCATCCAGTAAACCGGCGTGTGTGGTCACAATGATACAGGCTTTTTGAATACGCTCCTCGGCACGCTGGACAAAACAATACCCTTTGCGCTGGTAGGCACAGCGATCATAGGCACAGCCAGAGCGGCTCTTTTCAAGCGGAATCCGCTCATAGCCTGAAGAAATACGCTCCCAGGCCGACATCTCATGAGGAAGCATCGTTATCTCATGCCGTTCGCCGGTCCTGGTTTGCTGAGCCCAGAGTCCAAGCTTTGCCAGACCCCTTGCTTGCTCAGCGGTTAGTTCGCCACTGGTTCGCCGCAGAGCGGCCCCAAACCAGCGATGCACGCAGAGATAGCCGTCGCGTTCGGCCAGGTGCGCGACTGGAAACGTCGTTTTCAAGGACCCCTGTAAGGCCGGGAGACCCTGCTCCATCAAACGCCGCACGCTTTGCTGATTGGCGCAGGAAATCACCAGCCGATGCGACTCCTGGGAAACGCTTGCCTCTTCGGTCGCGGCTTGATTGAGCCATTCCAGGGCCGGCAGAATCGCCGGGGTATAATCATTTCCGCCAACCGTTACGTCCATCAGCAAAGGAGTTTGCTGGCTAAGGGCTTGCTTTACCTTTGTACGCGCTACCTCGTATGTTTGTAAGGTCAGGGACTCGCTCTCATTGGAAGAAGTTTCGCCCAGTGTCAGAGTCTGGTCAATCCGATCCAATACGTAAGGAACCGGGCGATCAAGGGGAGGGGGAGCGGGGGCGGCGGGCGGTTCATCTTTGGCGATCGCGAAGGAAAGGACACGCGGGTCCATCCCCAATTGGGCGGCAAAACGTTCGCCCAGGCTGCCGCGCATCGGCATACCGCGCAAACCATCACGTTCTTGACGTTCACGCAGCTCTTGCTTAAAGAAACTCAAGAGGGGCCAACTGCGAGGAGCATCCAGGCTCGCCAGATCTTTGAGCAGGCTGATATCTATCGCATCAATCATCTCATAGAGCGCCAGGAAAACATCCATTGCCAGCACAGTGTCCACCATCGCGCGGTGTCGGCCTGGAGCAACTTCAATCCCCAGCGAATGTGCTACCTGTCCCAGGTTATAGCTGGAGAGAGAGGGAAGCAGTACGGTCGCCAGTTCAAACGTATCAATGAGGGGGTTGGTTCGAACGAGGCCACGCCGCCGTAAGAATCCAACATCGAAGGGAATACTATGACCAACAATTGGCAAGTCTCCAAGAAACAACTGAAGTTTTTTGGCAATCGCTTCAAACTGCGGGGCACCGTTCAATTTTTGAGGAGTAATACCAGTCAAACGCTGTACACGATACGGGATCGAGCGTCCAGGAGCAACCAGTGTCTCCATACGATCCAGCACAGTTGAACCTTGAAATTTGATTGCCGCAACCTCAAGTATCGCGTCTTGTTCTGCATGCAATCCGGTTGTTTCCAGGTCCAGTGCCACGCGAACAGGTGGCTTTTTTGCCATAATAATTCCTTGTTTCTCTCGATTTCTCCAGTACGACCATCAGTATCAAATTAGCAAGATAGAGGCCATGCTGCCAGCAGAGGGCGAGACTCCTCTGCTGCGCGTCCACGATGACTGATACGATTCTTTACGGCAGGATCAAGCTCCGCAGACGTCTTCCCCAGGTCAGGCAGATAGAAAATAGGATCATAGCCAAACCCATTGGGGCCACGAGGGGGATCAATAATCAAGCCTTCAACTGTTCCATCGGCCGACTTGGTGTAACCCGACGGATCAGCAATCATTATCACACAACGAAAACGGGCAGTACGCTGCTCAGCAGGTACATCCTTCAGCCGCTCAAAAATCAACCGGAAACGCTCCGGATAGGAAAGATCCAGACCACCAAAGCGAGCTGAATAAACACCGGGCGCACCGCCGAGTGCATCTATCTCCAGACCAGAGTCATCAGCGAGAGAAAGCAAACCGGAAGCCTTTGCATAGGCCAGGGCTTTCAGTTCTGCATTTTCTCTGAAGGTGGTTCCAGTCTCTTCAACATCCATGTCGAGCTGAATATCTTGCAATGAGAGCAAACGGTAAGGCAGGTCAGAGAAAATCGCGCGGAACTCTTCCACTTTATGAGGATTTGATGTCGCCAGTAATAGATCGCGCATGCGTTCTCTTCTAGACTAGGCAGAACTGAATTTTGAACACTATCTTACCATAACCAAATGACATTGTCGAGATCAAACTGGCACTGACACAAGCTCTATCCTTATTCCTCGCTGTTTATACCTCATCTACTCTTCCTCTCATGTAGCCAAAAATCCCTGTATACAGCCACTCTGCTCTCCTCAAAAACACGCTCGTTGTTCCAGGTAGCATATAGAGCGTCCAGGGATAAAGCTCTGGTAGAACCTGAGGTGCTTCCAGTATTCTCATTCCTTTTCACAATAAAGGTAAAAAAAGCGTCTCTAACGTATGAACAAATAAAATTATTGATGCTTATCTTATACCAGAAGTACTGCTTTACTCACCACGTCGACAAAAAATGAGCACAATAGTAGTGATTTTTCGTATATTTTAATAGAAGGATTTTTTTAATTATAAACTAAATTGAGCAGGAATTCTCACTGCTCATATCGATGATTCGGCGAAATATCACTTCTGTTTTCTTCATTTCGCCGTCTCAGATAACAGAAGTGGTTTTCAATAGCAAGAGCGCCTTCTCTTCCAAAGAAGAACTCAATGTAAAGGCTCGATCCCGGTATCCTATCTATCAAAGAGGATCTGGAGCATCCTCAACCCTGAAATCCAACTACACCACGACAAATCACCTCTTGCTACGAAGCAAGGAGGAGGCATTTATGGGATTCCGTCCAGATGTGAAGATACAAGAGCCTGAGATCCAGTTTACACTCCACGACACAATTACAACATTGACCCAGAGGATGGCGGAACATGATCCTCTGCTCTACAAACACGCCTTGCGCGTGCAATACCTGGCCTACCGTATGACCAGTTCTTTACAACTTACACCAGAAGAGACCTTTACAATCGAGTTAGCAGCGTTGCTCCATGATCTTGGAAAACTTGAAATTCAAGCGACAATTCTATATAAAACGTCCCCACTCACACCTGATGAATTTGAAATGATTAAACAGCATTGTGTACAGGGGGCAATCTTATTAAGCAAATTTCCAATCATCCAGCAGATTATTCCACTGGTTCTACACCACCACGAGCGTTGGGATGGAGGTGGGTATCCCCTCGGCCTGAAGCAAAAGGAGATTCCTCTGGGGGCTCGCATTATTGCCGTTGTTGATGCTTTTGAGGCAATGCTTTCAGTGCGGGCATACCAGGGGAGGCGCACGCTGCCAGAGGCCCTGGTGGAGCTACAGGACTGTGCAGGGACTCAGTTTGATCCACTTCTCGTTGAGCACTTCTGCACAGCTATCGCCCACACGCTTCATAACCTGTTTTAAGCATCTGACAGGGCCATCAACCGCTTTACGGGACTTGCAGTTCGGCCAGCAGATCCAGAAATTCATTCATCTCAAATGGCTTCTGGAGAACATGTATGCCTCGGGCACGTAGTTCAGCAAATGGCAGGTTTGTATAGCCACTGATCAGTAACACCGGCACCCCTTTCATATTATCCAAGCGCTGCAATTTATCATAGAGATCAAGTCCCAACATTGTCGGAAGCATATAATCCAAAATAATCAGTGAAGGGTGAAGCAATGGTGCTGCATCCAACGCCAGATCGGCCTCGGCAATCCAAAGTGTCCGATAGCTGGTTTGATCCATGATCATCTGTTGCAGTATTTCACCGATGTCATGATCATCATCTACGATTAAGATCGTCTTTTCTGCTGTGTTATTCTCCTGATCACTGTGCACTTTACTTCTTGAATCGCTCTCTATACTGGGTGAATAATCTTTCATGCTTTTGAATATCCTTTCAACGTTCCACACCGACTAGCACGTTTAAGCTGTCCCAGAGAGATACAAAAAATGCCTTTTCCACGCTAAAATAGCTACCGTCCTGACAAGTAAATTCAGTTAACGAATTGAACTGTTCACTACTATAACGACTGATAAAGCTCAATATGGCAGGGAAAAGGCCTCAATTGCGGTCAATCTCATAAGAAATCCCTAAAATGGGGGGCTGAATGGCTCAAAAAAAAGCTTGACAGCAATGGAAGGAGACGTTATAATCGCTCATGTTAAAAGCACTCAGCCGATGTAGCTCAGTTGGTAGAGCACCCGTTTCGTAAATGGGCGGTCAGGGGTTCGAGTCCCCTCATCGGCTCTTTGTTTATGCCTTCTTCAAATCTTCTTCTCAATTTTCGCTGTCCTGCCTTTCCCTCCATTGAAGTTTGGCATGGCAATGTACACATAGGACGTCGCTCTTCTTTCACTCATTCTCGCTCATCCCACAACCCTCATTCCTTTCTACCCCTCATAAGGTATATACTGTATCAATCAAACTTCAACTATTCAGAAGAGTAACTGGAATGGAAGGAAGCGATCATGCAACCTCTTTATATTTTTAGTCTGACCTTTATTTTGAC
>DASSXK010000039.1:0-7856 GCA_035703945.1 Ktedonobacteraceae bacterium
CGCGCACCCATCGCTTTGCTCCTGATAAGCTTGAGTTACTGGTCAAAGACCTCAACGCGGCCGTCAAGGGCGATCCGATCTCGGTGGCTCCCAAAAAAGCTCCGGTAGGCCGTGGTATCCCGTTGACAATGTCTTCGGCCGGTCCCGATCGCAAAATTAAAAATGTTATCGCGATCATGAGCGGTAAAGGCGGCGTTGGTAAGTCGCTTGTAACGGGCCTGCTGGCAGTCTCATTGCGACGCCAGGGGCTGCGCGTTGGTATCCTGGATGGTGATATTACGGGTCCAAGCATCGCACGCATGTTTGGGACAAAGGGTCAACCCTCCAAATCGGCGAGTGGCGGAATTGAGCCGCTGGTGAGCCAGGGCGGCATTAAGATTGTTTCGATGAATATGTTCCTGGAAAATGAAAGCGACGCCGTCGTCTGGCGTGGTCCGATGATCTCCAGCGCGATCAAGCAGTTCTATAGCGATGTTGATTGGGGCCAACTGGATTACCTGTTGGTGGACCTGCCTCCCGGAACATCAGATGCCCCGATGACGGTCTTGCAGTCCTTGCCAACCGATGGGATTGTGATCGTTTCTTCGCCACAGATGCTGGCGACGATGATCGTCAAGAAGTGTATCAACATGGTACAACAGTTGAAGGGCGTGATCGTCGGCGTGGTCGAAAACATGTCGTACTTCGAGACACCTTCAAAGGAGCGCTACGAGATCTTTGGTCCGAGCAATGGAACCGATCTGGTTGCAATGACCGGGGCGCCTTTGCTGGCCCAACTGCCGATCGATTCCCAACTGACCGAGCTATGTGACGCCGGACGGGTCGAGGAATATCATACCTCAGCCTACGATGAGTTGGCCACGAACTTCATCAATACCCTGAAAATTAAACGTTAGGGAAGACGCACCATTAGTAGTCTGTCGCGGCCAACATTTAAATGCAAAAAAGCAGCGGAGATCTTGCAAGAGGTCTGCGCTGCTTTTCTATTTGGCCTAAACGGTGCGTGGGAAGGAGCCCAGGACCTTGCAGAAGATTGTATGCCCGGCGAGATCCGCCAGGGCTTTGCGAATGGTTGGTTCGGCCCGATGCCCTTCAAAGTCCAGATAGAAGACATATTCCCAGATACGCTGACGGGAAGGCCGTGATTCCAGCTTCAAGAGGTTGATATTGTGGCGGGCCAGGACCTCCAGGCAGGTTGACAGGGAGCCAGGTTGATGACTGGTTGCCATGACCAGCATGGTTTTTGAAGGCCCCTCGCGGTACGTTGCGGCCTCGCGCCCGAGGGCGATAAAACGGGTATAGTTATCCTTGATTGTTTGGATGCCGCTGGCCAGAATTTCCAACTCGTAAAGCCGACCGGCTCCGGCGCTGGCGACGGCGGCGACGCCCTTGAGCTCTTCCTCGCGGATCATTTTTGCGCTGCCCGCTGTATCGTAGGTTGCGACAATTTCGACGCCAAGACTGCGCAGGTACTCATCGCTCTGGGCCAGGGCCTGGGGATGCGAGATGACGCGTGTGATATCGCTGAGCTGTTGTCCCGGAAGACAAAGCAGACAATGCTCGACCGGATGACTGATTTCGCCGGTCACAAAGAGGTCATGTTGACGGAGCAGGTCGTAGACTTCATTGATACTGCCTGCCTGTGAATTTTCGACTGGAACGAGGGCGGCTGCAACTTCCGCTGAGGCAACCGCGTGAAAAACCTCCGCGAAGGTCCGATAGGGAGCGATGTCGATTCCGTTTGCTTCTCTGTCAAAGTAGGTCAGCACAGCTTCGTGCCCAAATGCTCCAGGTTCGCCTTGAAAGGCCACACGGGTGGCACCAGGGACCAGCCTGGTCTCGCCGGATTGCTGCTCGGTTGGGATTTTTGACGATGCCTCTGGCATAGCGTTTGCTCTTTCTGCTGAACTTTTACAGTCAGTAACGTGTTGATCTTCAGATGAAACGGATCAGCGAGCCTTATGTAGTGGCGCTTGTGCTGCTCAGGAATGCTCAAACGTATGTCTGCTCATGTTGCTGACTGAATGGCCTGTGCATGAATAGTTCGTGGAACACTGACAGCTATCATCTGGAACAGGGGTGTCTATGAAGCGTCAGTGGTTGGGCAGATTGTGGCATGTTGCCAGGGGATTGTCAAGCGTATGAAGGGGCTGCTCAGGGGGAAACTGTGCAGATGCAATCGCAGGGGACCGTTGCTGGTGAAGAGAAGAGCGGTCCCATGTGGTATGTCTATCAGGCCAGTAGGGGCTAAGCTGCCAATTTATTCAGGGAAAAAGATCCGTTCATTGGAGACAGGGTGCAGCATATGGTCGATGCTCATCCAGATGGTTTTGGTGTGCCGGTAGAATATTATGGGCAAGAGAATCGGCATTGACAGTCCCCAGGCCAGCAATGGTCCCATTGGAATGGTCAGATTGACGGCCAGAGGCAAGGTGACGGCTGCGATCAACAGTTCGCTCAGAACCAGATTTACCGCCATTGCGCCTGTATAGTAGCCCGGCTCGCGCTCAAATTCGAAACCACAGGATGGACAATGCTCATATGTTTTAAAGATTCCCTGAAAGACTTTGCCTTCCCCGCAGACGGGACAGCGCCAGCGTAAGCCGCGCCATAGCAGGATAAGTAAGCGTTTATTCCATGGCATAGAAAGACTCCGATCGTACGATACTGGCCCTTATAAAGGGGTATCTCTATTGTAGCAAAAATACAGGTTTGGTACCTATATGAGAGTTGTATTCTTACTTATAAAAACAAAACAAGCCCCAAAAATATTCTGGGGCTTGTTTATGTCTTTTTCCTGATTGCCAGATGTTTGCATGCCGGGGGCAATTTAGGCGCTGAAGTGTGTTTTGTGGTAGTAAACCATGCCTTTGCCCATGACCTTAACAGGCTGGAGCTCTTTCAGCATGATCGCCTCGCCGCACTTGGCGCAAATGCGATCTGTCAGGTGGTTGACTTCTTCGCGGTTTGCGAGCGAAGCACGTGCTGTTTTTGAGAGTTCACCTTTTTTTGGCATTTGTTCTTGAATCCCTTTCGCTATCTTCTATCAACCACGAGATGTCCGCTCGTGTATTGTTTCAGGTGAGAGTCTAACAGAGTGTTGGTATTTTGACAAGAAGGGCTATCACAAATGGCTGCCATTGTTTGCCAGAATACAGGTTTTCTGCTTGAGGCACTATTATAGCACATTTTGAGATATTTTGCTCACAGAGATGACGTGTTCAAGCGTCTCTCCAGGCTTCTAGAGGCTCTCTAAGCTGCCAGCTCTCATCTACCCTGATTGGTGTGGATAGATGACGCCCTGTTTTCGATCCCATTCTGCTTTCCTATAGTAATAAACAAGAATGTGGGGGGATTTCTTCCCTTGACCAGAGATTTTGAATAAGGAAAAATGGTACGCTTCGTGTGAAAAATTGTTAGTTGGTAGAAATTAAGCTAACGATAACATCGTTTAAGAGTCTTCCGCGAAAGTTAGCGAGCACGACATTGCGTTTGCTGTTGAGGAGTGCCATTTTGTCATCCGCAATACGTCCCTCGTCCTGAGGGGCATAGACAACGAGGACCGTGTTATATTTTTTAGCTTCAACAATTTTCTCGATGGAATCTTTCCAATCGCGCCAGTATACCAAAAATAGTGTTGCCTGCTCCGCTCTGTCGAGATCATTAGGAGATGTAATCCCGATCAAATTCTTTTTATTAAACAGGCTGGAGTCCAACAATATACTTTCCAGACTTCCCAAATTTTCACTTTTAGCAAAGATGGCAATCTTGCGCTTGGCTAAACCATTTCCCAGTCTGAGTAATGCCGGGAGTATGCCTCTACCCCAGGCAATTACTCCTGCAACCAGCGTTATCAAGAAAAGTACGGTGGTGGCTCGTCCTACCCAATCTAAAAAATCTATGAATGACATCGCAAAACCTCTCTTAAGCTATGCCGGGTTCGCATAAAATCTCGTTGGTGAGGGGCAAACCTGGTTGGTTCAATAGTAAGATGGTCGTGTTTTGGGGTACCGAAGGGGATTGTAGCAGAGAAGATGATAAAAGGGAATATGTGGTTATCTGCTGGTTACTGTGTCGAAAGCTACCCTGATAGCAGGATTCGGTGTTTGGTCAAGCCGAATCCTGCTTGCTTCTTACTGTATCAAATGGTTGTTGTTCATCGCGGTTGGCTGGGGATTGGATGAAAACGCTGGCGTTGGGGTGCCACTTTGTGGACCCGTTGTACCCCAATGAATCCAGAGGAGAGCATCGTAGGCTTGCAATTCCCAGATCTTCCAGGCGTGTCGCCCAACCTGGATATCGGCGTGGTAGGGGACGTGCAGCTTT
The DNA here is from genome assembly GCA_035703945.1 of Ktedonobacteraceae bacterium. GTDB lineage: Bacteria > Chloroflexota > Ktedonobacteria > Ktedonobacterales > Ktedonobacteraceae > DASSXK01. The sequence continues at coordinate 4,327 of DASSXK010000039.1, forward strand.
TGGAGCAGCTTTATAAACTCCTTGGAATCGTTGTAATAGGGCTGATCTTTGGTTGCGGCCCCAATGAACATATTAATTTTCTGGGCAGTCTTACTTCTGGGCAAGGTATAGTTTGGACTGTTCTGGAGACGATAGGTCTCGCTTTTTCCCCAGACTCGCTGCTCGGCATTGTAGTAACCACCAAGTGAGACCACAAAGCCAAACATCGAAGGATGGTGGATCGCAATATTCGTTGCTCCAAATCCTCCCATTGAATTGCCACCGATCGCGCGATTCGCGGCATTGGGGATCGTGCGGTATTTCTGGTCGATATAAGGCACAACATCATTGACAAAGTAGCTCTCGATAGATGCTTTATGGTTGATATTATCTCCCCATTCGGACGAACCAAACGAAACGTTTCCATCGGGGAAGACGATGATCAACTCTGGAATCTGGTTCAGGTTGATCAACTCATCAGCCTTATCCGTGAGATGGCCGCCGCGTATCCAGTCGATCGTGCCGCCGGGACTGCCATGGAGCATATACAAGACGGGATAGCGCTTATTACGCCCTAGCGGAGTATTGTAGGTTGGTGGAAGATAGACGATCAGCGGCTTTTGCTGATGCAGGGTTGGACTTGTGATGGTTTCATGAACAATCGTTCCATAATATGGAACCCCCTCCAGGTGAGAGGTATGTGCCAATGGGGCACCATGAACGCCAGCATCAGGCGCGAAGAGAAAGAGATCCCCCGAGCCACTGGCAAGTATCAGCAAGGTGATCATGCCTGCAATACCGATTAAAGAGGCAATGACTTTGAGAATGGGTTGCGGCCTCCTGATTTGTGGTGGCAGTGTGGCCGTTGCTCCCCCTCTGGTAAATGCCAGGTAGTGCGCTTGTGGTGGCAGGCGTGTCCAGAGTGTTTTGACCAGAGTAAAGATCGGGTCTAAAAATACATTACTCAATGCCATACCAATCGCCGCTCCAATAAAAGCACACAGGAGACCCAGCGCGATCATTGTAAAGGCCGTATGTGTCAGCACGTCTTGATTGAGCGTAAGCAGCAAGCCCGCTTCATCGCGTTGTGGTTGAAGTTGCTGTTGGACAAAAGGTGAAACGTACCCAAGCCAGAATGCAAAGCCCGCCCCGAGCATAGCGCTAAATTTTCTACGTCCCAGAAAGGTTCCGAGCGCGCCGCCCGCAATTGCCATAAGCAGGGCCGCAATAAGCGTTGAACGGGCCACGTCCACGCTGGTCAGGACGATCGCATTGACCAGATCACTAAAAATTGATCCACTGAGCAGCCAGAGGCTACTTAAGAGAGCAGTCAGAAATGCCACCAATACGGGCAACAGGTCCCACAACAAGGCGAGCTGTTTCTGCCATTTCGAAAACATTGAGGATGTATTCATCCGATTACTCCGTGCCGAAATCCCTTCCATTGTTTTCAGAGGATTTTTATCTGAAGGGGAGGGGAATCACTTGACACATACTTTCTTATCAAAGGTTGATTGTACTTGTACGGTTCTTTGTAATTAAGATCTGCATCGAAAAAATTCACTTGCCATCTCTGATTTCCGGGTCAAAGATGACGTTAACGCTGTATGAACTTTTCATGAAATTCTCTTTGCAGTACATTATGTGCTAAATCTGAGCCAGATACATTTCTCCAGTCAACAGGTGCTTACTTACTTTGTTAGATGAGTGGAGCGAATGGTCGTGCAACGCCTCAAAATGGAGCAAGCTCACCTATTTTATGCCTCTTGCTCGCTGTAAGCAAGTGGTTGACAAATGAACTACTATGTATTCTTGCACCTTAAATAGAAGAAACCTCATGCATATATTTGTCAGATGGTTCTGTACAATAAGACGAAGTAATACCATCGGATGTTGCAGTCATAACAATGATACTAGCATCTGTGGCAAAGTGAAAGGGGAAGCCATTCACTTCACTGACTGAACGCGCCTGGGAAGTTAGCAGTATTGTTGCCAGCACCACTTCATCTGGGAAGCTTCGAGAGTTGCTTGCTTAGAAAGCGTTCGGGAGACGCGAGAGCGCCGTTGGGAAGGGTCTTTTTATGGGAAGCCAAAGGCTAATCTGAATAGTGGGACTGCGTATAACCATACGAGCAGTGAAACGTATACTCTAATAGAGACGAGATCTGGTATTTGTACAGGCCTGAGGGCATTTGTACAGGCAGGCGGTTTTGGCGTAAAATGAATAGAAGTACTTGACAATACCTGAGATTTAGTACACACTCATTGTAGAGTTGGTTTTGTTCGTGTTATAGAAACTAAAGTCCACCCAAGCGAGCCACATCGTACGCTGACCCGCCTGCTGTTACAAGTGTATCATTTGATTGATCGCTGGAAGCTGTTTTTACTCTCCCGCCTCTGCGACGTATTGACAAATTGCATCATGATAGCTGGTAAGGAAGCCAATCCATGTTCTACTAAATTATGGGTTCACTTTTTGTGTGGATGGGAAGTAGATGGGGATCGCATCAACGCTTTGTCAAAGCGAGTGTTCCCTGTTTCCCCACTTCTCATGTAAGTTCACGCATAAAAATTTATTGTGTTTGGCTATCGCAGGTGTGTGAATGAATAGTGTTTCATAGCCTTTTCATGAGCTAGGAAGGTTGGCAATCCAATGTCAATGTTAAGAAGTATGAAACTTGCTCGGCCTTCATTGAGACAGATGTTGTTTGGGGGAGTGGGAAGTAGTCTGGGCGTATTGGGCCTGATGTTTATGGTCGCATTATACCTGGTTGAGATGCTGACGCGCCCAAAGAAAAAGAACATTTTTGATGACTATACTTTCAGTCCGTTCGAACTTGATCTACCTGCGGAAGTCATTTCTTTTCCTCCGTTGCGTGGCGATTATAAAATTGGCGGCTGGTACATTCCGGCGGTCGATGCGACAAGCACGATTGTGGTTTGCCCGGGGTATCGCTCACGTAAAGCCGATTTGCTGGGTTTGAGTGCGCTCCTCTGGCGGGCGGGACATAATATTCTGGTCTTCGATTTTTATGGACATGGCACCGAAGTCGGTTCGCCTGTAACTCTGGGGTATCGCGAAATTAATGATTTCCAGGGCGCCGTCGCCTATGCCAAGACCCGTGCACCACATACGCGCCTGGGGGCGATCGGATATTCGATGGGGGCCGCTGTAACAATCATGTGTGCCGCTCGCGATACTGCGATTGAGGCTGTCGTAGCGGATAGTGCCTTTGCCACGCATCTTAGCGCGGTAGATTACAACTTCCGCCACGTGTTACGTGTTCCATCTGCGCCTTTCATCTGGATGGCCGATTACCTGCTCTGGTGGCGAGCGGGCTACCGTTTTCACCAGGTTGAACCAATTCGCGATATCGGCGCGATTTCGCCCAGTCCGATTCTGATTATCCATGGTGGCAAGGACTCAATGGTTGATCCGCACGATGCGCAGTTGCTTTACCAGGCTGCTCAAGAGCCGAAAGAGCTGTGGTTTGTGCCAGAGGCTGATCACTGTGGAGCCTACTTTGTCGATCGCCCGGCTTATACCAAAC
>DASSXK010000072.1:0-9777 GCA_035703945.1 Ktedonobacteraceae bacterium
CTTTGGCGAAGGGTAGGGGTCGCAGGGCCTGGCGAATGGCCTGGACGTGGTGATCAAGGTTCGTCATGCTGCCATCTTTTTCCGCGAAGGTCGCGGCGGGTAGAACGACATCCGCGAACTCGGCGGTTTCGGTCAGCCTGATATCCTGCACGACGATGAACTCTTTTTGTCCCAGATCTGCGCTTGTATGCCGGGCGGGATTTGCCCCCATCACATAGAGAGCCTTGACCGCAGGATTGCTAAGCAGTTCTTCATAGGGCAGTCCGTTCTCGGCGGCTGGCAGATAACCAGGCAGTGAATCCGGAAGCAGACCCATATCGCGAGCACCAAGCGAGTTAGCATCTTCAAACAGGGGGCCAACGCCCATGCCTTCACCCTCGACGTTTCCGGTCAGGTGAGCCAGGCGTTGAATGTCGCTTGCCAGCTCTTCGTTGCCTGCTTCCAGGGTTGCCATCTCGTCGTAGAAGATTACTGCTCCCTTAGAGGCAGCGATGGTTTCAGCCAGCGCTCGTAGCTGTTCGCTCACTTCGGCACCCAGCGTTGATTCTGTTTGGGTGCGCTGATCGGCACTCTGACGCACCTGCTGGCGAACGTTCTCATCGGGATTGCGTAGCGATCCGTGCTGAGCTGTCGCGTCCAGCAACAGCTTGACGGCTGCGCCGGTTCCACGCGCTGGCAGGGTGATTTTCTGACTGGCAAAGCGATCGAGCTCGGTTGCCCCTTCGTTGACGATCAGAATCTTGGCACCCAGCTTCATCGCTTTTTTGATGCGCAGATTCAGGACTGGCTGTTTCTTGTAGGGATCGGAGGCGATCAGCACGATGTGCGAAGCTTTTTCAAGATTCGCGATGCTGGTGGTTGGCATCCAGGGCCGACCGGTCAGGGCATCGCGGCGACCAGGGAAGTTGCCATGATGATGATCGACATTGGGTGTTCCCACAACCTCGCGCAGCAGCTTCTGGAAGAGATAAGCCTCTTCGTTCGTTGTACGGGTTGAGCCAATCCCGGCGACGGCTTTAGCACCGTTACGGGCCGAGATCTCTTTCAGGCGGGTTGCGATCAGACTCAAGGCCTCTTCCCAGCTTGCCTGTTGCAGTTGGCCGTTGCGCCGGATCATTGGTGTGCGCAAGCGGTCGGGACTGTTGACAAACTCGAAGCCCCAGCGGCCGCGATCACACAGCCAGCCATCATCGATCTCGTCGTTGGTGCGAGACATCAGGCGCATCACCTTGTCCACGCGGACATCGACGCGAACGTTACAGCCAACGGCGCAATCGTTGCAGACGCTTGATGTATGTTTCAGTTCCCAGGGTCGGGATTTAAAGCGGTAGGCGCTGGCGGTCAGGGCACCGACCGGGCACATCTCGACCGTATTTCCGGAGAAATTTGAGTCGAAGGCGTGATCCGGGGCTGTGCCGACCTCCATGCGGAATCCGCGCGAAATCATCACCAGACCATTGTCCATTGAGATCTCTGAGCTGAAGCGTGTGCAGCGTTGACAGAGGATACAGCGTTCGCGGTCCAGCATGACTTTATCGCTGACCGGAATCGGCTTCGTGTAGTGGCGCTTGTTTAGTTCAAAGCGCGTGTTGCCAGGACCATGTCGCAGTGTGAAGTCTTGTAGGTCGCACTCGCCGCCTTTGTCGCAGATTGGACAGTCCAGCGGGTGGTTGATCAACAGAAACTCCAGCGTGCCACGGCGGGCCTTAAGGACCTTCTCCGTTTTTGTATGCACAACCATGCCCTCGCTGACGGGGGTCGTACAGGCCGTTTGTGGAGGCTTGGGAAGCTTCTCGATCTCGACGAAGCACATACGACAGGCCCCCAGCGGTGGCATCTTGGGATGGTAGCAATAGATCGGCACCTCAATGCCCGCCTCTTTTGCGGCCGCCCAGACCAGGGTGCCGGGAGGAACTGCCACTGGAACATCATCAATTGTCAGATGTACCAGTTCGTCTTTTTTTTCTTCTGACATTTTTTTTACCATCGTAGGGGCGCATCCTCGCCCAGGACTTGTCTGATATTTCATAGCCGGAGAAGTCCCAGATGAGCGGGTCCGCCCGGCTACTTATTTTCGTTTATCTTACCCCTGCCAGATGCGCATGCGAACCAGCCATGCAGCGACCCTCGCGTACATGATACTCGAACTCCTCGCGGAACAGTTTTACTCCGCTGGTAATCGAGCTGGTTGCGGCATCACCCAGCGGACAAAATGACTTGCCGCTGATGTTATCGCAGACGTCCAGGAGCAGGTCAAGGTCGCTTTGTTTGCCGTGTCCATGTTCCAGGCGCTCTAGCACCTGGGTCAGCCAGTAGGTTCCTTCGCGGCAGGGGGTACATTTTCCGCAGGACTCGTCGCGGTAGAATTCGGTCATGCGCAGAATCGCCCCGACCATACAGGTATCCTCGCTGATGACGACGACTCCGCCGGAGCCAAGCATCGAACCGGCCGCCGCAATCGACTCGAAGTCCAGCGGCGTGTCGATCTTGTCCGCCTTCAGCAAGAAGGTTGAGGAGCCACCCGGAATGATCGCCTTGAGCTCTTTATCGCCCAGGATACCGCCGCCATAGGCTTCATCGTAGATAAGGGTCCGCAGTGGCGTGCCCAGGGGAAGCTCGTAGTTGCCGGGCTTCTTGACCTGGCCGCTCAGGCAGAAGACACGTGTGCCTTTGCTTTTTTCGGTCCCGAAGGAAGCGTACCACTCCGCGCCATTCTGCACGATTGCGGGAATCGTCGAAAGCGTCTCGCAGTTATTGATAACAGTCGGGCCGCCGTAGAGGCCGACGACCGCTGGAAAAGGTGGCTTTAGGCGTGGATAGCCGCGTCGGCCCTCCAACGATTCCATCAAGGCACTCTCTTCGCCGCAGATATAGGCCCCGGCCCCCCGGTGCAGGATAATATCCAGGTTGTAGCCGCTACCGAGGATATTCTGACCAATCAGGCCAGCCTCGTAGGCCTCTTCGATTGAGCGTCCTATCTGGCGGGCCGCAAGTGCCAGCTCGCCTCGGACATAAATAAAGGCGGTTGTGACCTTGCAGGCAAAGCTGGTGATGATCACACCCTCCACCAGTTGATGGGGATTTTTCTCCATCAGCCAGCGATCTTTAAATGTTCCCGGTTCGCTTTCGTCGGCGTTGCAGCACAGATAGCGGGGGCGATCGTTTTTGGCGAGGAAACCCCATTTCATCCCGGTGGGGAAACCAGCGCCGCCACGTCCGCGCAATCCGGATTGTTTGATCACATCGACGAGTTCATCGGGTTGGTAGTTCTTGAGAGCCTTTGCGAGCGCCTCATAGCCTCCGAGTTTACGATAACCATCGAGCGTATCCAGGCCGGGAACCTCTATATTTTTTGTGACAATACGTTCTGACATTCTGCATTTCCTCATGGGTGTTTGGTTGCTGCCATTCACCCATCTGCCCATCATGCGCGTTAGCGACGAACCTCAGTTTTTGGCTCAAGCTTTTTCGCGTTCAGTTCTCGACTCCATTCATCAATCAGCTCATTTGCCATCTCTGGCGTGACGTTTTCTACGAACTCGTCATTGACCTGGAGGACAGGAGCTGTGCCGCAGGAGGCCAGGCACTCGACCGTCAACAGCGTATAGTTGCCGTCGGATGTGGTTTCGCCTGCTTTGATACCCAGTTTCCCTTCCATATGCTGGATCAGTGGATCGCAGCCGCGCAGATAGCAAGAGATACTATTGCAAACCTTGATGACCTTTTTGCCCTGGGGACGCTGGTAGTACATCGTGTAGAAGGTCGCGACGCTTTCAACGTCATCGACGGTCAGGTTGATGGCCTCGGCCACGGCCTGAAGACCTTCCGGAGTGATATACCCCTCTTCTTCCTGGGCAATATGCAGCGCTGGCATGACGGCCGAACGTGCGACCGGATAGCGGTTTGCCAGGTCTCGCATCCGCTGTCGAGCTTTTTCTGAAATCATCGATCCACCTCACCTAGCACGATATCAATGCTACCGATTGACGCTACGACATCTGAAAGTAACTGACCTTCGATCATCAATGGCAGAAGCTCCAGGTTGGCGAAGGAAGGGGCGCGGACATGCATCCGGTAGGGATGCGAGCTGCCATCGCTCGCGATATAGAAGCCAAGTTCGCCCTTTGGTGCCTCTGTCCGAACATAGACCTCGCCTTTTGGTGGACGGTAGCCTTCGGTATAGAGTTTAAAATGGTGAATCAAGGATTCCATACTGCCGGTAATTTGCCATTTGGGCGGCGGCGCATACTTGGGATTCTGGATGCGGTAATAGCCCGTTGGGAGACCTTCGATGCCCTGATTGATGATCTTCAGGCTCTGTTCCATCTCCAACATCCGAACAAGGTAGCGGTCATAGACATCGCCGTTTGTACCGACCGGAATATCAAAATCGAACTGTTCGTAGCCGCTGTACGGGAAGGCTTTTCGCACATCCCAGACAACGCCGCTGCCGCGCAAAACCGGACCGCTGGCCCCGTAAGCGATGGCATCCTTCTGGCTCAGTGGTCCAACGCCCTTGGTGCGCTCAATCCACAACTGGTTGTTGGTCAGCAGATCGTGATATTGTTGCAGGCGAGCTTCAAAAATGTCTGCGAACCCGCGTACAGCCTTCTCGAAACCTGGAGGCAACTCAGCCTGAAGGCCACCGGGGCAGATGTAGCTGGTCATCATACGAACGCCTGAGACCAGCTCGAAAATATCCAGAATGATCTCGCGCTCGCGGAAACAGTACAGGAAGACGCTCTGGGCGCCCAGGTCGAGGGCGTGCGTCCCCAACCAGACCAGGTGGCTGGCGATCCGTTGCAGCTCCGCCAGAATTACCCGTACATACTTGATCTTTTCGTTGATCTCATCTTCGATACCCAGCAGCTTTTCAACTGCCAGCGAGTACCCCAGATTGCTGTTGAGTGGCGAGAGATAGTCCATGCGGTCGGTCAGGACCAGGGCCTGATGATAGGTTTTGGCCTCGGCCGTCTTTTCGATGCCCGTATGGAGAAAGCCAATATCTGGAACCGCCTTCACCACCGTCTCGCCGTCGATGGTTAGAATCAGGCGCAACACACCATGTGTACTGGGGTGTTGAGGTCCCATATTAATTGTCATCGTATCGATGCGCTGCCCTTCCTCAAGGTATTGGCTATCCTCAAGAATATAGGCATTTTTTATCTCTTGTTGCTGCATAAATCCTCATAGATGCAGATGGTGATAATTACATCACCCGGACACGAACGGAAAAGGCAATGCCTGATCATTCAGTAAGATATATTGAGCCTGCGTGCAGAGCTAAAGTGAAAGAAGCTCAGACATCCAGTAGTGCCCACCAGTCGCAGAAGAGCGGCGTTGCTGCCTGCATTGTAAAGAGAAATCTACTCTTCAGGCACCATTAAAGTGCCCGGCTCCTGACCATCAGTTGCTTTGCTGCGATTTCTGTTGAGAATACGGGCGTCAGAGGTACGCATTGTTTGCGAGCCCACGCCAGGATCAACAGTGTACGGCACCTGGCCACCCCAGTGTGGTTCAGGGAGATCAAAGCCAGTCAGAGGATAATCTTTGCGGAGAGGATGGGTTGTCCACTCGACAGGCATTAAAATGCGGCGTAGATCAGGATGTCCAGTGAATGTCAGGCCAAACATGTCATAAATTTCACGTTCATACCAGTTTGCGCCCGGCCATATGCCAACCACAGTTGGGACGGCAGGATGGTCTTCCCGGCGCTGTCCGACGCGCACCTTCAGGCGTAGCTCGCTCTGGCGGGGCATTGACAATAACTGGTAGATCACGTCATATCGCGGAACTCGTTCGAGCCAGTCCACTGCTGTAATTGTGGCTAGAAACGTGTATTCGCAGGTTTCTTTGAGATATGTGCAGACCTCAACTAGCTGAGCGGGATCGAGCACAATGGTCTGTTCTTCGCGGAACTCGACGCTCTCAACCACCGCCTGCGAAAACTTTTCTCGCACCTGCTTTACCGCTGCGATAGCTATGTTGTCCATAATACTACATACGTTCCTTATAGAGGTACGAGTGAATGAGAGAGGTGGCGCTGATGTGCGCTGATCGTTCTCTCCTCAAGAGCACCTAAATGTCCTCCGCAGGCGGCCCCGCCAGGTGCATACCACTGGCCTTTAAGGGATCGGGCGGATTGGGAATACCCTCACGAATCTTGCGCTGAAGCTCGTTAAAACCAAAAAGCAGCATATCGGGAGTAGGCGGGCAACCAGGGATAAAAACATCGACCGGTATGATTTTGTCTACACCCTGCACAATTGCGTAATTGTTAAATACTCCACCGCAGGAGGCGCAAGCTCCCATTGAAATGACCCATTTCGGCTCAGGCATCTGGTCATAGATCTGACGCAGCACGGGGGCCATCTTGACGGAGCAGCGCCCAGCTACAATCATCAGGTCGGCCTGACGTGGTGAGGCCCGGTAGACCTCCGCCCCAAAACGGGAGATGTCAAAGCGGTCGGCACTTGTTGCCATCATTTCGATTGCGCAGCAGGCCAGCCCAAACAAGGCCGGCCAAAGTGAGGAGCTGCGCCCCCAGCCAAGAATTTTGCTGACCTGGGTAGTCAGGATACCAGCTTCTCCATTTTTTACATGCAAACTACGGTCCAAGCGCGGAGTCTGTGTGTTGGAAAAAGTCTGTACTGGCTCCCACGGGTTTTTTACTCCCATGTGAACGCTCCTTTTCGCCAAACGTAGATATATCCAACCATCAGGACCGCCAGAAATATCAGCATTTCGATTAGTCCGAAAACCTTGAGCTGGTGCATCAGGATGGCTAGAGGATAAAATGAAACGATTTCAATATCAAAAGCAATAAATAACATACCCGTCAGCAAGTATTTGACAGGAAAGCGACGTTTTGGAGCTTCAATCTCTTGAATACCGCATTCGTATGGTGCCAGCTTTTCTGGTGTTGGCTTGTTTTGTGCCAGCCCAAAAAGTGGTGTGACGATCGTCACTAATGCGCCAAATAAAATCGCTAAAACGACGAGTATGAAAATGGAAAGTGTTCCCATGGTTGGGATTCCTTCATTTCTCTCTTTAATGAGTATGTTATAAAGTTGGTACCTAGTGTCTTTTATACACTTCCTCATTTTGTATGGTAGCACAGCTAGGTAAGCGTGTCAAATAAGATCTGAACGGCCTTCAGCCCTCTTGTAAAGCGGGTTCAGGCCATTTTATATTTGTGGTATTTTCCGGCCTGGAGATAGGGGTATCTGATCGAATCGATCAAGAATTGTGATATTTCCCCTGCTCCCGGCCGCATTATTTCTGAACCTGTTTAACAATGGTTGCTGCGATACGGCGTGGCAGGAACTTCACTGCGTAGGCCCCAACGCGGTTGATGGCCCCAGGAACGACCACTCCTTTGCCTTGCATCAAACCTTTATAGCCGATCTCCGCTACTGTTCGGGCATTCTGGATTGTGAAGGCGCTTTTCATCAACGATGAACGCATATTGGCGCGGGTGGCGAATTCGGTGACGGTCGGCCCGGGACAGAGAGTCGTGACGGTGACACCCGTTTCCTTCAATTCCACTGCGAGCGCTTCAGAGAACGAGATGACATAGGCTTTCGAAGCATAGTACGTTGCCATAAAGGGTCCAGGCTGAAAGCCTGCCGTAGAACCGAGATTCAGGATTTTCCCCTGGTTGCGTTTGAGCATCTCTGGCAGGAAAAGGCGCGTCAGTGCCGTCAGCGCCAGAATATTGACCTGGAGCAGTCCCAGGTCTTTGTCTAAATCGCTCTCACTGAAAGGACCACTCGCACCGTATCCCGCGTTATTGACCAGGATATCCACTGCCGCCCCAACCTCTTGCAGTTCCGCGAAAATTTCAGAGGCCGCCTGAGGCTGCTCAAGGTCTTTAATGATGATGCGACTGTCGCTATTGTAACGTTCTTTTAGCTCGCGTGCCAGTTGTTCCAATGCTGGTTGGCTGCGGGCGATCAGGATCAAACTGAATCCGTCGCGGGCAAAAATCCGCGCCAGCTCGCGTCCAATACCGCTGGATGCGCCTGTGATCAAGACGTTTTGACTGCGAGGAATCGCGGGTGTGCTCTCCATCGGATTCGTATTCTCCATCTATCTGAAAATTGCCCGATTGTTATTGGGCATGGGGGCATCTCGCCAATTTTATTGTAGTCACTAAATTAACCTCGCTGCAATAAATGGTGCAAAAGGGTTGCCAGGAGGCGGCATCTTTCCAATCAAGCCTGGCTACTCTCCTAAAGAGCAAGTGCAAACGGAAAAAGTGTGCTACAATTGCAGCGGTTTGTTCTATATCCTGTGGGATAAAGGGAGATGTTGTTTTATGGAGTATGCCGTTCTAGGTGGAGGAGCATTAGGGCTGGCGACCGCTTATCGTTTAACGCAGGCCGGTCAATCGGTTGTGTTATTTGAACGCGAGCCAGAAGTAGGTGGCCTGGCCGCAGGCTTCCAGATCGGTGCTTCCTCGCTAGAGAAGTTCTATCACCATATTTTTCGCACTGATACCACCATCATTCGCTTGATTCAGGAGTTGGGCCTGGAGGATCACCTGGAGTGGTCGCGGCCACAAACCGTGACGCTGATTGATAAAAAGGTATATCAGTTAGATTCTCCAATAAGCTTATTGCGCTACTCCCCTTTGAATTTTATTGAACGTCTGAGGGTCGGAGCAACGCTGGCGCTATTCAAGCTGAGCAATGAGGAGCCATTTGAAGACAAGACGGCGGCTCCCTGGCTGCGGCGCTGGATGGGACCGCATGCCTTTGCTAAAACATTTGAGCCGCTTTTCAAAGGAAAATTCGGCGCTCTTTCTGAAGAGATTGCCCTGCCCTGGTTCTGGGCGCGTATCCATGACCGTACAAGTAGCCTGGGTTATATGCGCGGCGGCTTTCAACAGATCTATGAATCTCTGGCTGAACGCATCACCCAGGCCGGCGGTAAACTTCACCTCAATACCGAGATTCAACTGGCTGAGGAGCTGCTGGATGGCCGCTGGCATATTAAAACCAATCGGGGAGAATGGACGGTCGATCGCGTAATTTCAACATTGCCGACCCGCCTGACCTGCCGCCTTATTCCTTCACTCTCACAGGATTATCGCGATCGCTACGAGTGGGGCGAGGTATATGGCGCACATTGTTTGATTGTCGGATTGGATCGTCAGCTCACCGATAGCTATTGGATGAACGTTTGCGATGAAGGCTATCCCTTTACCGCACTGGTGGAACATACAAATCTGCGTCCCCCATCTGAGTACGATGGTAATCACCTGATCTATCTGGGAAATTATCGTCCAATGAACGATCCCTTGTTCAAACAGAGCAAGGAAGAGGTGCTGGCAGAGTATCTTCCACATCTAAAACGCATTCGACCGGATTTTGATCCCTCCTGGCTGAAGGAGAGCTGGATGTTCCAGGCTCCCTATGCCCAGCCGATTGTTACGACCAACTATCGCAAACATATCCCGCCCCTCTACACGCCGCTTCAGGGATTATGGATGGCGAATATGTTCCAGGTCTATCCGCATGATCGGGGCCAGAACTATTCGTTTGAATTGGCCGAGAAACTGGTCGCATTGCTTTCATAATCTGTGCCTTTTGCATAGATTTACCCGCATCACTTGATAAAGGAGGCCGCTTGATTGTTGATCAGGATCAGTGGCTTCCTGAGCACGTTGAATGACTATTGTCAAATGTTGCTAAAGTATGCTATACTATGCGTGGAGTAGGGATTGTACAGATAGCAAAGCATTTGAGCTTTGTGAACTGGAACTCTCTCCAT
>DASSXK010000094.1:0-2868 GCA_035703945.1 Ktedonobacteraceae bacterium
GTAAAGGGAAGGGCTTCGCGCTTGCGATGTATGATGAACAGATGTTGCCGGTCGGTGTCAGTGGCGCATCGCTCTCCTTGAGTGAAGATGGCTCGTTCCAGTTACTGGTTGGAATGGCAGATAGTGTGGCAGGCACGGATACATTGTTTTCGCAGGTTGTTGCTGAAGCGTTGGGAGTCGAAACAAGCGCCGTGACCGTGCTTTCCGCTGATACTGATGCCTTGCCACTGGAAACGAACCTCAAAAGTTCGCTGGCACTAAGTGGAAGCTTGAAAGCCGTAAGGCAGGTTGCAGACAAGATGCGTCAGCAGTTGTTGGAAGCCGCCAGCAATCTACTGCAAGTCCCGGTCGAGAGGCTGAGTGTTCGGCATGGTTATCTTGAAATAGAGCAAGGGGCTCGCTTGCTGCTGGCCGACGTTGCGATGTCGCTTCTGTACGGAGAGACACCTCACGAGTTCAAAACACATGTATCGCTTGTTAACCGTGAGCAACCAACGACCTTTGGCGCTCAGGGCGTGGAGGTTGAGGTCGATACAGAAACTGGCGTGGTGAGGGTTCTGCATGTTGTCTCTGCCCTGGCGGTCGGTAAACTGATTAATCCGGTGCTGGCAGAGGGTCAGGCCGAAGGAGCGGTGATTCAGGCGTTGGGACAGGCCCTCACTGAGGAGCTACGCTATAATCCAGAAGGCCGCTTGCTTACGAATGACTTTAGCTCTTATCACCTGTTACGCTCTACGGAGGTTCCGGCGCTAGAGGTCCACTTTGTGAAGTCCGAGGGATTGGACAAACTGGGCCAGCAAGCAGTGGATGATATTGCCTTTGTGGGAATTGCTCCGGCGGTTGCCAACGCGGTCGCCAACGCCCTTGGTGGTGTGCGGATTCGGCAATTGCCGTTTACTCCTGAGCGTGTGCTGCGGGCAATCCACGCCCATCAGTCACAGCCGCAACAGGCTGCAAAACGCTGATTTGTTGCTCTGAGAATTTTGAAGCGAGAGACACCTGTTACGTGTCTCTCGCTTTTTTTTATAGGCATTGAGCTACCTCCTCTCACTTCTAGCTTTCAAGGCAAGGTTGATCAGTAACGGAAGTGTGATGGTTGCTACATCCTAAGTTAAGATAGGGTTGCTTTCATGAAATAGCATGTCTTGAAACATTGTGCTGATACATCCTTATTCTTAAAGGTTATGTTAAACTGTGAAGGATAGACTAAAGGCTCGATCTCCTTGATTCAAAACTCTTCTATCTCATGTGTACATAGGCAGCTTTAAAAAGCAGGAGCTTTGCTAAAACAATTGATAGTTTCTTTTAGGCGGTGTTGCTCTCTTCCAGAAAGAGAGATATTCCGAAAAGAGAGATGCAATGGTTCTTCCAGTTTCTGTGCGTTGCAGCGTTTGTGGCGATATGAATTCAGGAGTAACCTTCCTCTGTCAGAGCTGTAATAATTTGGTGCTTCCTGATATTCCTGACGTGCTGGACCCGCTCCTTCCCAACAGCCTGTTTAATCAGCGCTACCTGATTGCTGAGCAGGTGGGTTCGGGTGGATTTGCCGCAGTTTATAAGGCAGTAGATACACAGATGGATAACAGGCAGGTTGCGATTAAAGAGATCAACCTGAGTAAGCTTGATTTGCAGGCCGCGTTGGATGCGACCGACACTTTTTATCGTGAAGTGAGTTTCTTATCGCGTCTCACCCATACCAATCTTCCACGCATCTATGGGGCTTGCAGGGATAGTAAACATTTTTATCTGATCATGAACTTTATTGCTGGTGAAACGCTTGAGGCCTATCAAAACAGGCTTTTGATGCAAAAGACTCTCCTGCCGCTCAGCGAAGTTCTATCAATTGGTCTCCAATTGTGTGCGGTGCTGGAATATCTGCATGCTCAGGAACCTCCGATTGTTTTTCGTGATTTGAAGCCTGCCAATATTATGAGGACTCCCCAGAGACGGCTGTTTTTGATTGACTTTGGGATTGCGCGCCATTTCAGGCCGGGCCAGGCCAGGGACACTATCGCGCTAGGTTCCCTGGGGTATGCTGCACCCGAGCAATATGGAAAAACCCAGACAACTCCTCTGGCCGATATCTATAGCCTGGGTGCGGTACTGCACCAGCTACTATCTGGCAATGATCCTTCAGAAGCGCCATTTCGATTTGCGCCTTTAAGCATTGATAGTTTGTCCTCTCTTTCCAGACTTGGAGCATTGATTGCGCAAATGGTTGAGATGGAAATGGATAAGCGGCCAACCAGCATCACTTTGATAAGGCAAGAGCTACAGTATATAGCTAATGTCTGGAAAGCCGCGATGTTGAATTTCTGGCGACCAGGCCCTGAACATACAAGCTCGCAGGTTATAGGTAGGAATTCTTATGCCTCCGGTTATGGAGGCTTGAATCAACAGAAGAATTGAGTGGAGCGGCAAGAAAGAGAATATTGGCTGCCAGATCCAAAGTGTATTCTACCCTGAAAGATAGGAAGCTATCTTCATCGGCTTCTACCCCTCAATTGCCACTTGTACGCTCTGTTCTTCTTGCGACAACTGCATATCAGCGCTTTTGAATGTACGTTTGCGCATAAAAAGTGCCGCGACCACGGCCAATCCGCAGAGTATCGCACAAACAAGCGCGGTCAGCTTGAATCCCTGGAGAATGATTGCATCAATTAGGATCTTGTTTGGACCTGTTCCTGTTGCAATGAACTGTTCGGCCGCGCTGCGACTGCCTGAGATATACGTCGGCAGCGATGTCGTAACGTGATTGAGGTAGACCTGACTGAGGATGGCGACTCCAAAGGCCGTCCCGATATTGCGAGCCATGCCAAGTGTTCCTGAAGCCAGACCCGATTGTCGCTTTGAAACGGCACTTATGAC
>DASSXK010000136.1:0-4384 GCA_035703945.1 Ktedonobacteraceae bacterium
CATTCATTCCTGCCCGTATCAATTGGGTTAGACGCTCTTCACTATTCGTCGCTGGCCCTATTGTACAGACTATCTTTGTGCGTCGCATCAGACTCCTCTTTAGCATCGTTTCCTTTTCACCATTCACGTTCTGTAAGGCAGGCGGAACCAGTAACAGTATCGGGTTGCTTTATGTATCTTTTCCACGGTGAAAAGGGGTCTCATCTTCATTGCATTTGACAATATGTCGCGTCCTGACGTTACTCTCATAAGCACCTGCTGCCCCTGATTATTTTTCATCAGGCTCAAGCAGCGCCGAGCCATACACCCCATTCGGTGTATTCCTCAAAGTGTAGTCTTAGAGCCAGCAAAAGGCAAATACTTTTTGCTGCATTTTCACTAAAAATGTGGCCTGACCTCCCTCCCCAGGCCAGTTTATATTAATTAATAACTAGCTCTATTTGTTCTTACAAAGAAGTACCTTCCGACAGGGTCAACCGGCCTATAGTTCTGGTTTGACATTGATCTCTCTCTACGTCTATACTACTACAAAGGGTTAAAAGTGGATGATGATGTTGGCGGGTAACAGCGACGTTGTTCGACCAATCAGCGAAGGGGCACCTGAAACTCTAAATCCGATCTTTAAATATACGTGCATACCGATGTATTTGAGAGGACAACATATGACCATTCAGGAAAAAAAATCGATCCCCATTCCTCAGGTAGAACCCCGCACCCCGATCCCTGCCCAAAACTTGCGTATCCCCGGCCCGACTCCTGTCCCTGCTGAGATCCTCGCTGAGATGGCTCGCCCAATGATCAATCATCGCGGTCCCGAATTCGCCGCAATTCTACGCCGTGTCACCCCTCGCCTGGAATACTTCTTTCAGACAAGCTCACGCGTGATGACCTTCCCTGCCTCCGGAACCGGCGGCCAGGAATCGGCGATCGTTAATCTCTTCTCTCCCGGCGACCATGTTGTCGTTATCACGATTGGCTCTTTCGGCAATCGCGTGGCAAAAATCGCCGATAACTATGGCTTGAACGTTACACGTATCGAATTTGCCTGGGGACAGGCCGCCGATCCGTCCGTTGTCGCAGCCCGCTTAAAAGAGCTACCAGCCTATCGCGGCGTTGTAATGACCCACAACGAGACATCCACCGGCGTCACCAATGATATTCAAACGCTCGCTTCTATCATCCGCCAGCATTCTCCAGAGGCTCTGATCGCGGTTGACGCTGTTAGCTCCCTGGGCTGTGTGCCGCTGGAAATGGACCTCTGGGATCTGGATGTGGTCTTCACTGGCTCTCAAAAAGGCTGGATGACTCCTCCTGGCCTGATGATGATTGCAGCCAACGAGCGCGCTCTGGCCGCAAACAAACAGGCAAAGCTTCCCCGCTTCTATTTCGACTGGGGCTCCAGTCTGAAAAAGCTTGAAGCAGGGCAGCATCCGACAACCCCTCCCATTTCGCTCTTTTATGCTCTGGACCTGGCACTTGAGATGATGCTGGAAGAGGGTCGCGAAGCAATCTTTGACCGCCACCAACGGATCGGTGAGTATGTCCGCTGGCGCGCCAAAGATATGGGCCTCTCCCTGTTGGCCGACCATGCGTTTGCCTCCAATACGGTCACATCTGTGCTGGCTCCCGAAGGAATCAACATGAAGGCTCTCCTTAAGAAACTGCGCGAAGAGGATAATATCGTCTTCGCCGGTGGACAGGAACACCTGGATGGCAAGATCTTCCGCGTCGGCCACCTGGGCTTCTTCCAGGAAGCAGATCTTGTCGAGGCGATGGACAAAATGGAGCAACGTCTGCACGAAGCAGGCTTCCATAAATAGAAGGATCGAGGTAGATTGCCACATGGCACAGGTACATCGTGTCCAGCAGCAAGGCACGGCTATCCAGGATTCCGCAAATCATGCGCCAATTAAGATCCTGATAACCGATCGCATTGCCCACGAAGGGCTGGACCTTCTACACGCGCAACTCCCGGAGGCCCAGATCGATGAAAAGATTGGGATTGCTCCAGAGGTCTTGCGTGAGATTATTCCCGACTATGTCGCTTTGATCGTACGCAGCGAGACTCGTGTCACGAAAGAGATTCTTGAGGCTGGTAAGAATCTGAAGATCGTCGGACGTGCTGGCGTCGGGGTCGATAATATCGATACGGAGGCCGCGACCCGCCAGGGAATTATTGTAGTCAACTCCCCAACCGGCAACATTATTGCGGCCGCCGAACATTCGATCGCCCTGCTGATGGCCCTGGCCCGCCATATTCCTGCCGCGAATAGCAGTACCCGCGCCGGAAAATGGGAGAAGAGCCGTTTTGTCGGCGTCGAGGTTCGCAACCGAACGCTTGGCGTGATCGGTCTGGGCAAGGTCGGTAGCGAGGTGGCCAAACGCGCGATCGGTCTGGAAATGCAGGTGATCGCCTTTGATCCCTACGTCTCACCTGAACACGCCCGCAAACTGGGCGTCACGACGATGCCTCTGGACGAGGTACTACAAAAAAGCGACTTCGTGACGCTGCACACGTCCCTGACGAGCGGTCCCAACGGCACACGCGGCCTGATCGGGGCTCGCGAACTGGCTCTGATGAAGCCAGGCGCCCGCATTATCAATTGCGCCCGTGGTGGTCTGATTGAAGAGGAGGCGCTACTGGAGGCCCTCAACAGCAAACATATCGCTGGCGCAGCCCTGGACGTCTTCACGCAGGAGCCGATTCGCGATAGCGAGGTGCTCAAGCAATTGCTGGCTCACGAGCAGGTGATTGCGACCCCTCACCTGGGAGCATCGACCGAAGAGGCTCAGGTTGGCGTCGCAACGGATGTCGCGGAGCAGATTGCCACCGTTGTGCGCGGTGGCTTCCCCCGCGCTTCCGTCAACGCCCCTATTTTGCTGCCAGAGACCCTGAAGGTGCTTCAACCCTACATTCACCTGGTTGAGCAGATGGGACGCCTGTATACCCAGCTTCAGCCCGGCCCTCTAACGAAGGTCGAGCTGGCTTGCAGCGGCGAAATCGCCAACTATGATCTGCGCCCTCTGCAAGCTGCTTTGATCAAAGGCTTGCTGGAGTCCGTTTCGGATGCCCATGTCAACTTGATCAATGCCCCGGTCCTCGCCAAACAGTGGGGCCTGGAAATTATCGAGCAAAAAAGCACGACTTCAACCGAGTTCGCGAATATGGTCACCCTGCGTGTCGAAACGACCGATGGCTATGCCTCGTCCTTCGCCGGTAAACCCGGTTCAGGAGACGAGCAGGTCGAACGTTTGAGCGGAACGGTGATGCATGGCGAGCCACGTATTGTGCGTGTCGGCCGCTATTGGACAGAGTTTGTGCCAGAAGGCTACATTCTCTTCTGCCGCAACCTGGATCAACCCGGCATGATCGGTCACGTTGGAACAGTCCTGGGCAAGGCGGGGGTGAATATTCGCCATATGGATGTCGGCCCAATTGTGCGCTCCCCGCACAAACATGGCGTTCAAACCCCACCCGATACGGCGCTGATGGTCATCTCGGTCGATGATCCCATCTCCGACGCGGCCATTCAAGAGATCGGGGCCGCTGGCGAAATCTTCGGGGTGACGTTGGTTACACTTTAAAAGGCGATATTACTGCAGGTACTACATTCGACAGCACGTAAGAAGCGACTACATATTCAGATCGAATGGTTCTGAACGTGTAGTCGCCTCTTTCTGTCGTTGCACACCCTACAACCCAATCAGGCATACTTTCGTATGGACTAAAGATGAGTATACGGTTACAATGCAGAAGGACGCTGGTCCGAACAACCGACTGACCAGCGAAAACTCGTCATCAAACGCTACACAAATTGAGATAGATATACAATTGAGGAGATTGATTCGATTTTATGACCACAACCATCTCCAGGCCACTCGAAAGGCAGCCCAGACAACCTACCAGGAGGCAGGCACGCTTTGCCTTTATCGTCCTGCTCGTTATTAACATCTTGAATTATACCGACCGCTATGTGCTTTCAGCGGTGCTACCAAAGGTCGTGAAAGACCTTAGCCTTTCTTCACTTCAGGCAGGATTGCTGGGCTCATCTTTTCTGCTTGTATATGGCATTTCAACGCTGCCATTGGGCATCTGGGCCGATCGCAACGTACGCAAAAATATTGTTACATTTTGTGTCACCATCTGGAGTGTCGCAACCGTGCTGGCTGGCTTTGCCCGCAATTTTCTAATGCTGTTCTCGGTTCGCGCAGTCCTCGGCATCGGCGAAGCGGGCTATGCTCCCGCCTCGCTTTCTCTGCTTGGCGACTATTTCCCGATCAATCTGCGGGGGCGCGTACTTTCCTTCTGGTCCGGAGGTCAGTTGATTGGCGCTGCGATCGGCTTCACGATGGGAGGAATCATCGCGGGCTCGGCTCTGGGCTG
>DASSXK010000266.1:0-26974 GCA_035703945.1 Ktedonobacteraceae bacterium
CAGCAACCGATCCCGGACGCCCTGGTTGAAATCTGGCAGGCGAATGCCGAAGGACACTACAACCATCCTTCGGAAGAGGGCTCAGGGTTGATTGATCCAACATTTACAGGCTTTGGTCGCAGCGGCACAGATGAGGATGGCAGCTACTGGTTTGAAACAATCAAGCCAGGCCCGGTTAACTTCGATGGCACGCGCCTGCAAGCCCCACATATCAGTCTGACTATCCTCGCACGCGGCCTGCTCAACCACCTTATGACACGCCTGTACTTCGAAAGCGAGCCGACCAACGCCACCGATCCAATCCTCCAACGCGTTCCGGTCGAGCGGCAACAGACGTTGCTAGCAAGGCGGGAACAGGGAGAGGAGCATGCAACCTATCGCTTTGACATCATTCTCCAGGGAGAGGGTGAGACTGCCTTCTTCAACTGGTAGCACCCAGACATGCTGAGGAGCAACACGGTATGGCCGAGATATCCGATTCGCTTGAGGAACTGTATAGCACGCCGGAAATGTCCGCGACCTTTTCCGCACAGGCTCATGTACGAAGTATGCTTGCTTTTGAGTCTGCACTGGCCCGCGCAGAAGCTCGCGCCGGACTCATTCCTCAAGCAATAGCCATCGCCATCGCGGCAAGTTGCAATGCGAATTTCTATCCTATCTCGGCTCTTTATCGCGAGGCGGCGCGGTCCGGTACGCCTGCGATCCCTCTGGTTCGTATGTTGACGGAACATGTGGAAGGTGAAGCGAAAAAGTTCGTTCACCTGGGTGCAACCAGCCAGGATGTCATCGATACGGCCTTGATGCTCCAGATGCGCGATGGACTTGATCTTTTGATTGGTACCCTGCAAGACATCTGTGCTAGCTGCGCGAACCTGGTCCGGCAGCACCGCCAGACCTTGATGATCGGGCGTACACTCCTGCAACAGGCTCTCCCGATCACTTTCGGTCTCAAAGCAGCCCACTGGCTGGCGTTTGCGACACGTCTCTTACAAACTCTGCGTGAAAGAAGGCAGCGCAGCCTGGCACTTCAATTTGGGGGAGCTGCTGGCACGCTGGCCTCGTTGAATACCCAGGGTATCGAGATCAGTGATCTACTGGCAGAAGAGCTAGAGCTTCCTGCACCTGCTCTCCCCTGGCATACCGAGCGAGACAGGATTGCCGAAATCGCCTCGGCCCTGGGAACGGTCGCCGGGGCGGTTGCCAAAATCGCCGGTGATATTGCCCTGCTGGCCCAGACAGAAGTTGGCGAGGTCTCAGAAGCCCCTGAGCCTGGTAAAGGTCGCTCATCGGCGATGCCCCACAAACGCAACCCGGTCGATGCCATCAACGCGCTTGCCGCAACACGATTAGCGATGGGATACGTGCCAACTATCCTGTCAGCAATGGCTCAGGAACACGAACGTGCGATTGGAGGCTGGCAAAGCGAGTGGGCCACCATTCCTGACCTGTTCCGCACAACAGCCTGCGCGCTTGAGCACCTGCGCCGCTCGCTGGCAGGCTTGCAAATAAACACAGGGCGCATGAAAGCTAACCTTGATCTAACGCGAGGATTGGTGATGGCCGAGGCGCTCACAACGGCCCTTGCGCCACATCTGGGCCGAGAAGTAGCCTACGCTCGCGTGCAAGCTGCCTGCGACCTCGTGATGGAACGTGGGATGGATCTCCGGCAGGCTGCGCTGGCAGACGAGCAGATCAGCGCGACACTCTCACCAGAAGCGCTTGAGAAGGCACTCGATCCGCTGCACTATCTGGGCAGCGCGGAGATCTTTATTGAGCGGGCACTACAACTTTATGAGAGCGCCAGGTGATGGTATCTCTCCAAAACCAAAAGCTTTTGATTGTTCTCAGTGCTTCTCAAAGGCTATTTAAAACGGGGACATCTAATTGCACCATTTCTTAAGGTAGTTCATAATGCGAATAGTATAAAGCTCACTAACAAGACGCTGCACGCGATGATATTGCTTGAGGCAAAGGAGACGAAGCATGACCGAAGAGACCAGGACCAGTTATAAAACCTGTCCGCTCTGTGAGGCGACCTGTGGTCTGGAGATCGTAACCCGTGGACGTGAGATAGTGTCGATCAAAGGGGATAGCTGCGATGTATTCAGTCATGGCTATATCTGTCCCAAAGCCTATAGCCTCAAGGAGCTAGACGCTGACCCGGATCGTTTACGCCAGCCGCTGGTCCGTCGCGGAGAAGAATGGCAAGCCGTGAGCTGGGATGAGGCCTTCCAGGAGATTAACGATCACCTGATCCCGCTTCTGGAAGAGCACGGACGCGATGCGGTTGCATTTTACGCTGGAAATCCCAATGTGCACAACCTTTCAAGCACACTCTATCTCCCCGCCTTACTTGGGATGGCACGCTCGCACAATCTTTACTCCGCCTCAAGCGTTGATCAACTGCCAAAGCAGGTTTCAATTGGTCTGATGTTTGGGACCGGCTTAAGTACGCCCATTCCTGATATAGATCATACGCAGTATATGCTCTTGCTGGGGGCCAATCCTCTCGTTTCCAATGGCAGTTTGATGACTGCCCCCGACATGCGTGGGCGTATTCGCAACCTGCGCCAGCGAGGCGGCAAGCTGGTTGTGATTGATCCTTATCGCACCCGTACCGCTCAAGAAGCAGATGAACATCACTTTATCCGACCCGGACAAGATGCGTATTTCCTGCTTGCACTTGTGCATGTCCTTTTCGCCGATAACCTGGTTAATCCAGGGCGCCTTTCAGACCATCTCAATGGAATTGAGCAGGTAGAAGCCATCGCAAAAGACTATTCACCCGAAGAAGTCGCCGAAATCTGTGGAATTGAGGCCGAGATCATCCGTTCGATCGCACACGAGTTGGCGGCCCATGAGAGGGCTGTAGTCTATGGACGCATCGGCACCTGTACACAAGAATTTGGAACGCTGGCAAGCTGGCTGATTGACGTCATGAACGTTCTGACGGGCAATCTCGACCGCGAGGGCGGGGCGATGTTCCCCAGGGCCGCCGCCGGAGCTCGAAACACAAACGGGGCACCCGGAATCGGGCGTGGCATCAACTTCGGACGCTGGAAAAGTCGCGTCCGTGGCCTGCCTGAATTCTTTGGCGAACTACCCGTCTCCTGCCTGGCCGAAGAGATCGAGACGCCAGGAACTGGACAGATCAAAGCCCTCGTTACGGTGGCCGGAAATCCTGTTCTGAGTACCCCCAACAGTCAACGCCTGGAGCAGGCTATTGAGACGCTTGACTACATGGTCAGCGTCGATATGTACCTGAATGAAACCACACGCCATGCGAATGTCATTCTTCCGCCGCCCTCAGCCCTGGCCCGCCCGCATTATGACATTGCCTTCTACCAGCTATCAATCCAGAATGTCGCGAATTTCTCAGCCCCGGTCTTTGAGCGTGCTGACGATGAGCTGGAGGAATGGGAGATCCTGCTGCGCCTCGCTGGCATTTTCGCTGGTCTGGGTCCAAAAGCCGAGGTTTCGCAACTTGATGACATGACAATCTCTACGCTCATTCAACGCGATACGCGCTTAAAAGGCTCCTCTATCGAGGGCAAGCAGGCTGGTGAAATCCTCAAGGCCCTTCAGCCCAGGCGTGGACCGGAACGCCTGCTCGATTTTATGTTGCGCAGCGGACCCTATGGGGACGGCTTTGATCCACAAAAATCAGGCTTGAACCTCTCCGAACTGGAAGCCAATCCACACGGGATCGATCTGGGGCCCTTACAGCCGCGTATCCCGGAAGTTCTGCGCACCACATCAGGGAAAATCGAGCTGGCCCCCACCCCCATCCTTGAGGATGTAGAACGTTTGCAAAATGCACGCACACGTTCAGAAACGCCAGGGCAGATGCTGCTGATTGGACGTCGTGATCTACGCTCAAACAACTCCTGGATGCATAATCTGCATGTGTTGGTCAAAGGCAAAAACCGTTGCACGCTCCACATTCATCCTGAGGACGCGACACGACTCGGCCTGGTTGATGGAGAGAGCGCCAGCGTAGCCTCACGGGTTGGCTGCATCGAGATTCCGATTGAAGTGACCAATACCATCATGCCTGGCGTTGTAAGTATTCCTCACGGCTGGGGACATAACGCACCGGGCACCCGCATGCAGACGGCCTCCGAGCATGCCGGAGTCAACACCAACATCCTGACGGATGAAGCAGGAGTGGATCTCCTGTCTGGCAATGCCATTCTTAGCGGCATCATTGTCAAAGTGGAAAAGACAGCAGCCGTACCAGCCTAGCCCGGCTCAGTCATATCCCTCAGTCTTAGAGCCCTTTGTACAGAAACATGCTAATAAGATTGTTAAGGGCAAGAGCCCCAAATCAGGGACTCTCGCCCTGTTTTCCTTCTCTCCTCACAACTACAGGCCGTAAATAAAGGCCAATTTTCCTTTTTTACTCTAAAAAGCCCCTTTTCCAATTATATAAGCAAACCTATGTCATCTTGAATTAGTCCATACTATTTGTCTGTTTTGCTTGACAAAGGTCGCAATATGTGAATACTTTAAAAGTGAAAGATATTGCAACAAGTTCTCAACATTGTTGCAGAAGGATTGTTAAGCAAGTTTAGAGGCTTTTATGTTCATGACCAAAGAACTAAAACTATTCCGTCCTATCGAGCGTATCTTTGCAAACGTATCGAAAGCCTTAGCAGTATATTATTGTCTAACAACACCGGCAGAATTCGTCAACGATACGATACGAGAGCAACAAGAGAAAGCACGTCAGGCGCGGCTAACCAGCACTATCATATTGCTTTCAATTATTATTCTGCTCTTGATCTTTTTAGTATCCTTGCTCGGTGGCCATAAATTATTTGCAATGTTCATCGTTCCAGCGCTACTCGTTCAGGGCGTAGCGCTGGTGCTAAATAGACGTGGCCACATCTATCTCTCGGGGCTGCTCGTTGTAGCCTGGTTTGGGCTGGGCCTGGGAGCGTTCCTGCTCTTTATGCCTGGAGGTTTGAAGGTCTCCGACCTGCCAGCCTTTTATATGTTAATTGAGCTTGAACTGCTCGCCGTCTCCTTGCTACCAGCAGGAAGCGTGTTTCTTGTTGCTCTGCTGTGCAGCCTATTTATTGTAGGAAACCTGCTTCTGCGCCCGCATAGTCCTGATCTTGAAAGGTTGCTCGCTACTTCCGGGTATCAGGTTATATTACAACCAATCCTGATGCAAATCATGGTCGCAATCGTCTCCTATCTCTGGGTACGCAGCGCTAAAGATGCCATTGAAAGAGCCGATCACGCCGAAGAGATCGCCCGCCTGATGCACACCCTCGCCGAAGAGAAAGAGCAACGCATTGAGGCCCTGGAGGCAGAACACGCCATCTCCCTGGCCTATGAACACCAACGCAAACTCAATCGTCTCAAAGATCAATTCCTGGTAAATATCAGCCACGAGTTAAGAACACCCTTGACTTCAATTAATGGCTATCTGGAGTTGCTTAAAGACTACGAAGAGCAACTGGATACCCAGACCGTCAAGTTATTTCTTACTAACGCGATGCAAGGCTGTGAAGAGCTTACCTTGCTGGTAAACGATGTTATGGATGCAATGACCCTGACCGAAAAAATGCCCAAGCCAAAGTGCGAAGCCATTCTGGTCGCCAGATTGGTGCAGGATGTGATCAGGCAATTGGAGCCGTTAGCACTTGCGAGTTATAAGTTTCAGATCATCGTGCCAGAGGATTTGCAGATCTGGGCCGATCAGCAATATTGCCGTCAGGTGCTACGTAACCTGCTCTCCAATGCCTGCAAGTATACTCCCAAGGGAACCTGCATTAGCGTTGAAGCGACCCACACGCATCACAGTTCGCCTGTTTGTATTAGCGTGCAGGACTCCGGCCCTGGTATTCCTCAAGAGGAGCAACCGTTGCTGTTTGAAAAATTTGTGCGCCTCAAACGCGACCTGGCTGGCGTAACACGTGGGACAGGCCTTGGTCTTTACGTCAGCAAACACCTTGTCGAAGCGATGGATGGCCGCATCTGGGTTGAAAGTACCGGCTGCCCGGGTGAGGGAAGTCGCTTTAGCTTTACCTTGCCTTGCTTCAATTAATGTCAATGGGAGAATAACTACAATCTCCTGTTCTGATTTTATCTTGCGCTTTTAAGCAGCCCCTCCTGACGCTTGAATACTCCGCAGTAATTATTCCTATCCCAAAGACTATGTTTGTGCGTAATAGGTATATAATACCTGGATAAAGAATGTCCTTACATATATCTATCTTGAAAGTGGGAAAAATGAGGTTTATTAGCGGGGACCAGTCAAAGTCTATTCGTCAAAAAGTTGATAATTATACTCAATCCATCACAACGTCGCTGGAAGTGAACAAATCGCGGAATCAGATCTTTGCCCTGGATGGTCTACGTGCAATCGCCTGTCTCGCGGTCCTTTCCTATCACTTCAATTTACTGGCCCGTAACAGCCAGCTTCTACCTACAATGTCCGGTATCAGCAGTCTGCTAGCAATTGTGCTCTATTTTGGAGAGTCGGGAGTGACGCTATTTTTCCTGCTTTCAGGCTTTCTCCTCTTTCTCCCGTTTGCAAAGGCGATGTTGTTTGATAGTCCCTGGCCCTCAATTCGGCGTTTCTATCTCCGCCGTATCTTTCGTATTCTGCCTGGGTATTATGCAGCCTTATTGCTGATCATCCTGTTCTTCCATCCCACATTTTTACATCCAGAAAACTGGCAAACTGTCTGGCTCTTCTTGACGTTCACTGTGGACCCGACGCCCGCCCAGTTAATCAACGGTCCGTTCTGGACACTGGCGATTGAATTCCAGTTCTACCTGCTGCTCCCACTGATTGCCTGGCTATGCAGTCTTGTTGTCAGACACGGCTCGCTGCGAGCGCGAACTGCCCGGCTAACAATTTGCCTGCTGGCTCTACTGGCCTGGGGAATCGCAACGAAGTTCTGGGGAATGTATATCGTCAATACCACAGCCACAGATGCTCTCATTCCGCATGCCTTCGCGCTTGGTCTGAAAGCCTTTATCTATGGTCAAACCGGGAAGTATTTTGAGGTTTTCGCGGTCGGAATGCTGATTTGTATGCTCTACACTATCACGCAAAATGCGCCGAGTGCTGAAAGCTGGAAAAACAGGTTGCGCCGACTCAGCCTGCCACTGTTTATCGCCGGACTCATCACGCTTTTCTTCCTGTCCTTCTGGCATTACTATTACATTAACCTGGACATCCATGCCTACAAAAATACCGGGCATATCTTTACGATTTTTGATCCCTATCTGCGCCAGTTTCTCAATTACTGGACCCAATGGCAAGCCTTTGCCTATGCCATCAGTTATGGATTGTGCATGTCTGCCCTGCTGTATGGCTCTCAGAGACTAAAATGGCCCTTTGAACTGTCTCCGCTACGCTGGATCGGTATGATCTCATTTAGTCTGTATATGTGGCACTTGCCACTGCTATTCCTCTTCACCGAGGTTATTCTTCCCAATTTTCACCAGGAGGGGTTTGGCTATCCCATCGGGTATTTTGCCTTTGGCTGCTGGGTGCTTTTTATCATCTTCCCGCTTTCCCTGACGTTTTACCGCTGGATCGAGATGCCCGGGATACGACTTGGAGAGTTCTGCATCTCCCTGCTAAAAAAGCCTACGATACAACCCTCGACCGCCACTGAGACGCAAGCACAGCCTCAACCTCCAACACCGCAGGAAGAGAGCGATACGAAAGTAGCAGCCCATGCCAAAGCAAACGACCAGATTCCGACAGTTCGCTGATGGTTACATAGACGTACAACGATGATAAGTATCCTGAAAGATAAAATCAGGCGACTCTATTCATGTGGTTTCAAAGAGAGAGCAAAGAAGAATGTCGAGCCCTCATCTTGTTGGCTGCTAACCCAGATGCGGCCATGATGGCGCTCGATAATCTGTTGTGAGATATACAAACCAATTCCCAGGCCGGGATACATTTTCCCTCCCGGTCCTGGTGCCTGGTAGAAACGCTCAAAGATCTTCTGATATTCGGCCTCAGGAATTCCTACCCCGAAATCCTGCACACTTACGACGGCCTCATCCCCAACGGTCTGAAGACGTACAACGACGGAATCAGCCTGGAATGAATACTTGATGGCATTCGTCATAAAGTTTATCAGCACCTGCCCAATACGATCGCGGTCGCCAAAAACCTGTACACCCGTTTGAGTCTCCAGAAGTATCTTATGGGTCTGCGTCGTCTCCTGGATGTCGCCCGCGATCTCTTTTGTCAAATCGCCAAGATCAAAAAGCTCTTTTCGGTACACCAACTGACCTTTCTCTATTTTGGAAAGATCCAGCAGGTCATTGATAAGCAGCGTAAGCCTGTTCAACTGCGAATCCATATGCAACATGAATTTCAGAGCATCTTGATCGCCACGCTGTTTGAAGCGGCGTTGAAGCACCTGCGTAAAGCCCTTGATACTTGTCACAGGCGTCTTCAATTCATGGCTCGCCATGCTGATAAATTCGTTCTTACGCTCTTCTAGCTCACGGCGAGAGGTTACATCACGTGCGATCTTTGAGGCACCAATGACTTTTCCAGTGCGATCTTTGACGGGTGAAATGCTGATCGAAACTGCGACCTTGCTTCCATCTTTGCGTACACGCACTGTTTCAAAGTGTTCAATTCGAATGCCCTGTTTGAGCTTCTCGATGATCTCCTTCTCGACATAGTGCAGTTCGGGCGGGATAATCATTGTGATCGGCTGTCCAATCGCTTCTTCCGCCGAATAGCCGAACAAGCGCTCAGCCGCAGCATTCCAGTTCGTAATCAAACCATCCAGCGTTTTGCTCACAATTGCATCATCAGAAAAAGCCACAACAGCGGCAAGTTTATAGCGCTCTTCTTCCTCTTTACGGTGCTCGATCGCAAGGGCTGCGGTATGAATTATCAGCTCGATCAATTGCTGTTCCAATGAATCTGGGATATGCGGCTCATGATAATACATCGCAAAGGTTCCCAGGACATCTCCCTTTGAGGAGCGGATCGGGATAGACCAGCAAGCACGTAAACCATGCGAAAGCGCCAATTCCCTGTACTCACCCCACAACGGATCGGAGGCAATATCCGAGACATAGACCGGCTCATTTCGGTAGGCTACGGTTCCACAGGTGGCAGCGGAGGGGCCTATCTTCATCCCATCAATCCCTAGAAGATAGGTTTGAGGCAGACTCGGGCTAGCTCCATTCCGTAAACGGACTCCATTTTCAAGCAGGAGGATTGAGGTTAAGGCACCCCCAGCAGATTGTACTTCGATCAAGCGTGCCAGCAACATTAAGATGTTCCCAAGCGATTCGCCTCGTATGATTCGTTCGAGGATTTCTTTCTCGCCCTCCAACACTCCTTCTATCTGCTTATGTGCCGTAATATCACGAAAGTTACAGACAATTGCTCCGATACCGGGATCATCCAAACAGTTCGTTATCGTGCTTTCGATCCAGCGTGGCCTGCCATCCTTATGCCGAAATTGATGTTCAATTGTGCGCGGCCCTCGTGGTAAACGTAGAACGCTTTCAAAGTTTTCGATCACCAGCTCTAGTTGATCAGGTGGGACAAATTCTGTGCTGTTCTGACCAACTAATTCCGCTGGCTGAAAACCCAGAAATCGCTGAACAGAGGAGCTGATATAGCGGAAGACCCCATGTTCATCTAAAAGCGCAATCGCATCAGAGCTGTGCTCGATCAATGTCTGGAAGCGTTGTTCGTCCGTAAGGTTGAGCGATTTCACTGGTTTAGAAGAAGTATCATCCAGCCGAAGCTGATAATGAGCACGCTGGAGTTGCTGTTCAAAGAGTAGGGCATTTCGGAGGGCACTGGAGGCAATTCGTGCCACATCAAGCAGTTTTTCCTGATCGATTGCAGTAAAGCCACGCTCATCCCGCTTATTATGCACTTCAAAAAAACCCAGCACTTCCTCTTCCTGCCCCAACAGAGGAACAGAAAGAATCGAGCGAATGTTTTGGCTGGGATACACGAGGGCCATCGTCTGCGGATCAACGCTGGCAAAGTTCGTAAGGTATGGGGTCCGATTTTCGACGAGCCAACTAGCAAGGCCATAATTTTGAGGCCAGCAATTTTCAAAAGGAATGCGCTGCGTATCCAGGAAATAGGAGCGTGTAACCATGCCCTGAGGCGTATTTATACCTGCATATCCAGCCTGAGCATTACTCAAACCGATGGCTTCTTGAATAAGCTGGTCCAGGAGAACAGCACTTTCAAGCGTAGCATGAAGCCTTTCACTTATATCTAATAGTAAGTGACTATATTGCTTAGATCCTATATTTGCTGCTTTAGAAGATTTTACAGTTTTAAAGGTAGCAGAATTTTCTTCATGCATAGCTTTCTCAAATCATTGTTATTGCGATAATAAGCCCAAACATTCAGTGGCACAACGCTGAATGTTTGATAGACGATAAGCTCTTCCGTACGCAACACTTTATGGCATCAGATTATGAGCCTAAAACCCTCTGTTTATGGATAATGTAGCCCGGTAAGGCTACTATAGCATTTTTCAAATACCTGCACAAACTGAGCAATTGCTTCAAGCGATAACGAAGACGTTTGCTCAGTTTGTGTAGCCATACCTTTCTATCAGAATAGAGTGGAAACCTGCTTACTACATGTAAAAACATAGCTCCGATCAGAGATCCTGTATGGACCGAACGGAGCTTTGTCCCACTTGATCTGACATCTAGACCGTAATCGTACCATCAGGATTCACATGAACCGTCACTGGTGGCAAAGGACTATTGGCAGGCGGCTGTACCACACTTCCATTATTCGCTGGATCAAAAATCGCTCCATGTGCGGGACAAATGAGTTGATGAGAGCCCGGGTCATAATTAACCAGCACACCGACATGGGTGCAAGCCCGGCTATAGGCAACATAATTCCCGCCTGGAAGACGAATCAAAACGTTGCTCTGACCACCACTGGTAAAGTTTTGCGCACTATTCACCGCCAATGGAGCAGGCGCAATGACCGTCCCCGTATGCTGCGTTGGAGCCTTCGTTGCCTGTCGCGTCGGAGCTTTTGTAGGCTGCTTACTAATCGTTTTTGCAGGCTGACTATTCAAGGCGGCAGATGTTGTTGCCCCGGTATTCTTAGCCTCTCCTTGACGCAAGAGACGTGTCAGTACAAACTCCCCGCCCACGCCTGCCACTGCGACTGCCCCAACCCCACCTGCAAGGAGAGCTACAACTTTTCTACGGCTCGGTTTGTTCCCGCCGGTCTTTTCGCCGCTCAGTGGCCTGCTTTGTACAGGCATGGTGCGAGCCAGTTTCTGGCTATTGACCGATTGAGTCGCGGAAACATTCGCCCACCAGGCAAACGGATCAAATTCCTGGGGATTTCTCGGTCGGCCCGCTGATCCTGGAACAGCCTGTTTTCCAGATGCCAGGGCATTTTCATTCAACCAGTTAATCACAAGCGGCCCGGTCGTTCCACTATCGCCAGCTATTCCTTGTAAAGAAAAACCGCTTGATGGGAGTGCAATCCGCCTAAACGCCTGAGACAATCCACCGGCTGAAGAGTAACGCAGTTCCGGCGTGGGTGAAAGCGCCTTCGCTATGACAGCATCCACACCAGCCGGAAGCGTCGGTAACAGTTCTGACAAGCTGGGAATCAGCAATTGGGAACGTTGCAGATCCACTTCTTGTGGAGTCTCACCAATAAATGGTGGCCGTCCACTTAACATCTCAAAAAGCATCACACCTAGTGCATAAATATCGATACGCGGCCCAAAGGAGACAGTCGGCCTGTTTGCAGGTTTTACCTGCTCTGGAGCAATATAGGCCGGGGTTCCCAGATAACCGCCTGCAACGTTCAGTAACGGCCCAAGGGGTGCCGTCGTCTTTGGTTCCAGGCCCTGTAAAGCCAGAATTCGCATCAAGCCAAAACTTGCAATCTGCACCTTCGGCTCTATCCCCAGCAGGATATTTGAAGGACTGAGCACTCCATGCACAACACCAGCGCGATGCGCGTAGTCAAGACCTTCTGCAATTAAAGGCAGGATCTCTAACACTGCTTCAATCGGAAAGCGCCCGTGGACACGCAAACCATGCGCAAGTGAGCGCCCCGGCCTGATCGGTGTCACCAGGTAGGGATACCCTCTATATTGGCCGTAATCCTCTACCGGCAATATAGCTGGATGTTTCAATCCAACCAACACTGCGCCAGTCTGCTCGAAACGACGCAAAAAATGCTCTCTCGCCTGAGCCGAAAAGTTTTCTGGAAGGTAAAATGCGGTAAGCATCACGTTCTTCCCAGAAACGGAGCTGGCCTCGTAAAAGCTACTTACTGGTCCCTGGCCAAGCAGCCGATTTATTCGATACTTCCCTGTATCCTCACCTGTAAGTTGATTCATTGCGAGGGTTTGCATCGCTACCTCCGAATTCCACACTACTGCGATTTCTCTATTTTTAAACCACCAAAGGTTCAGTCAGCTTGTTTAACGATAATTTACACTCCCAATCAAACAACGTCAATTTAGCAGCACAAAACAGGACCCAATTCTATTATTATGTCAACTTATTCTTTGTAAAGAAGAGATTCCATGAATTTAAAAGGACATATTGGCTATTTTCCACCCAACAAGCTAAAGGAGTTGGTAAAGTACACAACAGAGGATAGTTTATACACAAAGATACAAACAAAACACAAAAGCACCATGATGACACCTGGCAAAAGAAGAGCAATCTGGCGCTTTCGCCAGGGCAGGCAACCGAGGAGACGGACAATTTGGACAGGCAGTTATCCTATTTAATTATTGGCAATGGAGTTACAGGCGTAACTGCGGCCGAGACGTTGCGAGCAGCGGACTCAACATGCTCAATCACGATGATTGCCGATGAATTTTTCCCGGCCTACTACAGACCTGCCCTAAAAGACTATCTGGCAGGCCGCGTCGACGAAGAAAAGCTCTGGGCTCGCCCTTCCTCGTTTTATCAGCAACACAATCTGCGTTTTGTTCCTGGCCACGCAGTCGGAATTCAGCCAGTGCAACAATATGTTCAATTGCATGATGGTCAGCGCATTCCCTATGATAAACTTCTGCTGGCAAATGGCGCTCGCGCCAGATCCCTGAACTGCCCCGGACAAAAGCTGGGAGGGGTCACGACGTTACGTACGATCAGGGATTACCAACAAATTCTCAAAAACCTGCCAAACACTCGCCGCGTTGTTATCTGTGGTAGCGGCACGCTCGCCCTCGAAAGCGCGGAGGCTCTACGCCATCAAGGACTGGAAATCACGCACCTGCTGCGCTACAAAACTATCTGGCCCGAAATTTTGGACGCAACGGCCTCCGATCTCGTGTTGCAGGAAGAGCGACGCGACGGCATTGAGGTTTTTACCGAGGAAGAAATCGCCTCTATCTCTGGAAGCAATGGACAGGTCAAAGAGGTTCTCACCACCCGTGGCCGCCATCTGCCCTGCGACCTGGTTCTGATCGCAATTGGAATCGAGCCACTGCTCTCGCTTGTGAAGAACAGTGGAATTGTCTGTGGACGTGGCATCAAGGTCGATGCCTCCATGCGAACAAATGTGCACAACATCTTCGCCGCCGGTGACGTGGTCGAAACATTGGACCCCCTGACCAACAAGACGCGAGTGATCGGCCAGTGGTATCCCGCAATTCAGCAGGCTCAGATTGCCGCCCGCGCTATGCTTGAAAAAGGCCCTCTTCAGCCCGACAAAAACCTTGCGCTACGGACAGATATTTTCTATAACGCCACCTTCCTGTATGGGCTGGATTTTGTCTCTCTTGGACAAACAAGCGTGACAATACCGGGCTGCCAGGAGCTCATCGCTGATCCCCAGCCACAGGTCTACCGCAAGCTGATTATCCAGCAAGGTCGGCCAATCGGAGCCCTCTTCCTGGGAGACCGCAAGCAGGCTTTTGCCTACAAACGAGCAATTGACCACAGGGTCGATCTCTCGCCTGTACTCGGTCGCCTGTTCAGGGATGATTTCGATCTCGATCGCTGGCTTGATCAGCAACAGGTTCCACTGGCCATCACAGACATGATAGGCACGGGACCACGACCCGCCCAAAGGGCACCATTGTCTATCCCCCCAGGATCAGCTAAACTGGTGCAGGTCGCCCATCCAGCCGTGCCCCTCTCCTTACAAGAACAACCACTGCCACCGGATGAGCAGACGGCCTTTACAATTGGTCGGCAGCAGGGGGCGCATGTCCTTATTGACCATTCCTCCGTCTCACGCCACCATGCCGAGATTATGTATAAACATGGCCGTTACCGGATTCACGATAAGGGCAGCTCCAACGGCACCTTTATCAATTCCCGCAGACTCTCAACCAGGGATATTTATACGCTTGAGCCGGATGACCAGGTGCGCTTCGGCGATGTGCAGTTCCGTTTCCTGTCCCCTTCTGGCAGTCAGGCGACAGGAAAGTCTGAGATTGTCACCGGGTTAACC
Source organism: Ktedonobacteraceae bacterium (assembly GCA_035703945.1). Lineage (GTDB taxonomy): Bacteria > Chloroflexota > Ktedonobacteria > Ktedonobacterales > Ktedonobacteraceae > DASSXK01. The sequence goes on from DASSXK010000266.1 coordinate 14,444, forward strand.
CATCGCAACGATGTACGTCTGCTCAGCCCCAAACAGGTCCAGTTCGAGATTGACATGTGCATTGGCTGCGATCGATGCATGAGCGCCTGTCCAGTGCCGCTTTCATCGTTGGTCAGTATTGCCGCACTCAATCAGGCCACGATTTCAAATGAGGTCTCTCCCAATGTTGCCCGCTTTACCGAGGAGTGTATTCTTTGCGGCTCGTGTGTCCCGGTCTGCCCGGTTGACAATCATCGGGATCTTCTGATGACCTCTCTCAAGCAACGTCTCGGTTCCGCCTGGGACAAGCCAGTCAATCAGGCGGAGCTCAAGCAAAAATTACCGCGTGGCCTGTCTATCCCTGACCTTATCCAGGTGTTGAGGGCGCAGCGGCTTCTGCGCGATCCCCGGTTGGTTTCAGATCAGTATCTGCTCCATCTCACGCAAGCCAGTCAGATGCTGGAATATCCTCCAGGCACGTCAGTTTTCAACGAAGGCGAGTATGGGCGCGATATTTTCTTGATTCTCAGTGGCAAGCTTGTCCTTTCCACAACCGATCATAATAATACTGACGTGCCCCTGGCAATTCTAAAATCGGGCGAATTCACTGGCGAATATGGCATGCTAACTGGTCAGCCTTACAATACCTCAGCCCGTGCTAACTCCTCAGCGGTCCTTTTACGTGTCCCCGAGCAGGTGATGCAGCGCTTGCTGGAACTTGTACCAGCCTTAAATAACGCCTTTACTGATCTCAGTGCAACTCAATCGTTAAAATCAATTTTGAAAAGGCTGCCACTTTTCCAGGGCGTTGGCGACGAGGCCTTAAAGCACCTGATCGAGCAAACACAGATCAAGCAATATGATCGCGATGCCCCTCTCTTCACAGAGGAGACAGTCGGACGACCCTCGCGCGAAACGGTGCATATTATCCTTGAAGGCTTTGTGAAAGTTGCGCGTCACAGATTTGTGGCGAGTACACCCGGTCAAGCCGGCGACCGGATCATCGCCTACCGTCAAAGCGGTGATTACTTTGTTGGGGGGCTGGATCTACTCGGCGATAGTCGGGCCGTGACAGCCACAACGATCAACCGCACCAGAATTGCAGAAGTCCCGTTCTTCGCGATTAAATCGCTATTTCAGCGTTATCCAGAAGTTGAACAGCGATTCAAAGCACGCTTACAGGAATATCGCACCAGCACGATTGCAGCCCAAACTAACAGTATGCCCAATCTCCTGGACGCCCCTCCGGCACCGGCAGATAAGGGCCGGCAGGTCGGTCTACATTCCCTGGTCAAAGATGGTGTGGTCGAAGGAACCGAAGTGCTGGTCATCGATCTCGATACCTGTATACACTGCAACGAATGTGAGGAAGCCTGCGGCAGGCGTCACGGGCAATCCAGGATGAACCGCAACGGGATCGTACTTGGCAACATCACGGTTGTAACGGCCTGTCGGCAATGTCAGGACCCGGTCTGTATGCTGTGTAGTCGTTCAGGAATTGCCCGCCTGCCCAACGGCGAGGTCTATATTACCGATAGTTGTATTGGTTGTGGTATCTGCTCGGAGCGTTGTCCCTACGATGCCATCTCGATTGTGAATGTAGAGGATAAGACCACCAACCAGGAAGATTTCTCAACCTTAAAGCGTTTTGGAGATTTCTTCCGCAAAGGGATTGTCACGGAGCGCCAACGAACGAAGGTGCCAGTCCTGAATGGTCTGACCTCGCTCTCCGCTCCGGTCGCGCCGGGCCCACTGGATCTGCCACAAATGAATTCGGGCTTTGAACAGCTACGCAAGAAGATCGCGATCAAGTGTGATCTCTGCGCAGGTTATAACGATCAAGCCTGTGTGCAGGCCTGTCCGGTCGGGGCCGCCTTCCGAGTTCAACCAACAACGTTCTTCGGCACGACAGAAGAGATTCTTAAGCGGTAAATAAGCACGCACATAAGGAGATGTTCAATGGCCCTGGCACAAAAAGCCCCGCCGACAACTACACCAAAACGAGGAATCTGGAAAAAACCCAGGTCACGCAGCAACTGGATCTGGCTCGCGGCTTCTATTCTCCTCTATGCCGGTATCTCAGTCTGGAACTATCTGGCACTCAAAATGCATCCCGATGCCGGGCCAGCAATAGATCCATTTAGAATCTTTGGCATCATCGCGTATGCGATGGTGCTGGTCGTCACGGCCTATACACTGAGACGCCGCTTTATTCGCACCCTGCCCGGACGTGTGGAAAGTTGGCTCTGGCTGCACACCTGGCTGGGGACCGTGACAATCCTGGTCGCGCTTCAGCATGAGACATACCTGGATCTCCCCAACAATCTCTACCTTTCACCCACGACGTTTATCGACTCCGATTTTGGCGTCTCAGCCCTCTATGGACTGATCGCGATAGTGCTCAGTGGAATCATTGGTCGCTTCCTGGATATGTGGCAGTCGCATGTAATCTCGTCTGAAGCCAACAAAAATGGGGTGGGTATTATTGGGGCTGTCGAGAAGAAAATTCGTGAGCAGGATCTTCTGATTGAACGTCTCTACGCTGGCAAGTCAGTCGCCTTTAAAGAGTTCTTTAACTGGATTGTCAATAGCAAAAAAGGCCCTAAACCCGCTTCACATACCCCCATCGCCCCCGATGAGATGGAAATACTGCAAAAACTACAACCGGTTGTGGCATCTCGTATGCAACTCCGCCGTTCTTTGCTGCGCCAGAAACAGGCCAATTCGATCATTCGTGGCTGGCGCTACGTCCACATTACGATTGCCTGTCTTGGTCTGGCGTTTATCAGCCTTCACAGCCTGCTCGAACTTACTGCGATGCTCTTACACCGCTAAAAGAAGCCAAAAATGAGCAAGCAGGCACAAAAAAACAGAGGGGAAACAGTCAACTTAACTGCTTCCCCACATAAAACCTTAGAACTTCTCCTCTAATGTTCGCCTCGTGGAATTGGCGCTCGCCCGGCTGGCTGCTTGGGGCGTGGACCCGCTTTAATCGCTGGAATAGGTTGCGTAAGCATACCATTTTCAGGCAGTGAAACCTGTTTGTCATGATGTTTGAAGATCAGCTTCTCGCCGTCCAGCAGGCGATAGGTCGCTTCCTTCTCAAACACTTCGACCCGCAGCCGTCGGCTACGATAGGTGATATGAAATGCCAGGCGTGTAATCTGCTTCGGCAAGCGCGGGCAGAAAGAGAGCGTACCGTCATCAATACGTAGCCCGCCAAAGCCTGCGACCAGCGCAGTCCAGGCTCCTGCCAGGGAGGCGATATGCACGCCATCCCGTGCATTGTGCTCCAGATCGTACAGGTCAATCAGCGCGGCCTCACCCAGATAATCATAGGCAAGTTGCATCTGACCCACCTCAGCGGCCAGGACGGCCTGGGTGCTGGCTGACAGCGAGGAATCGCGTACGGTCAGCGGCTCATAATAGGCAAAGTTGCGAGCCTTCTGCTCATCGGTAAATTCGATGCTTCGCAAATGCATCGCCAGCACAAGATCGGCCTGTTTGATAACCTGCTTGCGATAGAGATCAAAGTAGGTATAATGCAGAAACAACGGGTACTGATCTTCTTTAGTGTGTTCAAAATCCCAGACCTTGTGTTCGGTAAAGGATTCATCCTGTGGCGTAACACCCAGGCGCTCATCGTACGGGATATACATCCTATCCGCCGCCTCGCTCCAACTCTCCATCTCCTTCTGCGTGACATGTAAGGATTTGGCAACTTTAGGATGGCGTTTGGCCGCCTCTACGGCGGCATTCAAGTTTTGCTTGGCCATCAGGTTGGTATAGACATTGTTATCAGCAATCGAACTGTATTCGTCTGGACCCGTAACGCCATCAATGCGGAACTGCTGATTCATATCGAGATAGCCCAGGGAAGTCCACAGGCGAGCCGTCTCAACCAGTAGTTCCAAACCAACTTCTTCCTCGAAAGCTGTATCTCCAGTACATTGAACATAGTTGACAACGGCATGGGCGATATCGGCATTGATATGAAAGGCGGCGGTACTCGCGGGCCAGTAGCCCGAACATTCCTCGCCCCTGATTGTTCGCCAGGGGAAAGCCGCGCCAGAGAGTTCCAGTTGAGTAGCTCGATCTCTCGCGAGCTTTAGCGTTGAATAACGCCAGCGCAGGGCATCGGCAGCGGTATATGGGACCGTCAGGGTCAGCACTGGCAGCACAAAGATCTCGGTATCCCAGAAAGCATGTCCATCGTAACCAGGACCCGTCAGCCCCTTTGCGGGAATCGGTCGCCGCTCACCACGGGCACCGGCCTGCAAGACATGGAAGAGCGCAAAACGGACCGCTTGTCGAATCTCATCATCGCCCTCCAGTTCGATCGCCGCGTTAGCCCAGAAGTTATCCAGGTAGCTTCTCTGCTCTGCCAGCAGGCCTTCCCACCCGCTCAAGCGGGCGGCGGAAAGGGCTGCAACCACCTGGTCATGGATCGCTGGCCGCGAGCGTTCGCTGGACCACCCATAGGAGACAAACTTGATAATCCTCAGTCGTTCCCCTGGCTTCAATTGAGCGGTCACAGACACACGGACGACATCCTCAAAGCTCTCGGACTGGATAAGCGTCTCTTTTGGACCCTCAATGAGATGATCCATCGCCGCCCCAATCAACAATTTGCTGACCTGGGTATGATGAACCATCAGCCCTTTGGTACCCTGAGCCTGGTGTTCATCACATTCCAGTTTGGAAGCAACCTGCGCCGAGGCACGCGGGTCCTTGCCAGGTCCCGGGAGTACTTCATTGGCGACCAGTTCGGATTGCACAACCACGCGGGCAGGTCCATCAACCGGTTCCACCTCGTAAGAGAAGGCGACAATCGCACGCTGCGTGAACGAGACCATCCGCACCGACGAAACTTTAACGGTCCGATTCGCGGGCGAGGTCCAACGGACATTTCGACGCAGCACACCATCGCGAAGATCCAGTTCGCGCTCGTGGCTCTCCAGCTTGCCATAACGGACATCAAATGGCTCGTCATCCACAAGCAAGCGGAAAAGCTTGCCGTTTGTGATATTTGTCACGGCCTGCCCGGACTCTGGATAGCCATAGGCGGTCTCGGCATATGGCAAGGGGTGTTCTTCAAACACAGAGTTCAAATAGGTGCCGGGAAGGCCATTGGGCTCTCCTTCATCGAGGTTGCCTCGTATTCCAATGTGCCCGTTGGAAAGAGCGAAAATTGATTCTGTTTGGGCCAGAATATCCAGATGAAGCTCCTTTTCGCGGATGCTCCACTCTTCGGTCGAAAAAGCGTCATGTTCTATCATTTTTGTGTCACCTTTTCAATCTCAATTGCAAAAAAGTGGCACAGTCTTTTCTGAGTCAGTCGTCGTTGGCTGGTAGCTGAAACCATCTCACTGCCTTCCTTACAATAAAAACTCTTCTGCCTTCTTAACGGTTCATGCCTGTCACGAGTTTCGGGGAGGCGGGACGAGTCTTCAAGTTGCATCCCACGCTGGCAAGAAGCAAATTTTGCAATTTGCTGAGCTTTTACATTTTTGATTTTTAGACGAATGAAATAGGCAGAAAGTTGTGAAATTGGCTTGATTCAGTCAGGATTTGTTGGTAAATAGCGTGAATGTTCGACGCTTTTTCGGTTGAAATGTAGGAAATCGGCGTGAATGTTGGGAATCGAGCACCCATTTCCCGTGAAAGCCGCTCTACAAACAAACATTTGCGCCACGTTTTTGTAAATTCACGAGCCTGTTAGTAAATTGGGTGAAACCGGAAGACAACCTGAAGTGCTTCGCGTTGTCTTCCGGTCGTTCATACAAAAAGCGGCCATTGTCATAAGTAGTGGCTCTCAGCCTCACATCAGATGTTGAAGTAGTGCTCTTCGATGTCTGGGAGAAGTCGCGGGTGCACAGGCCGCCATCCCAAGAGTTCCTGGGTCCGTGTACTCGACCTCGGGAGGTCGCGAGACACCACCATAGCGAGGAAAGAGCCGAAGTGGGCGTCTGCCTCTTCATGGGAAATGCTGACCACTGGCAGGTTCAGGTGGCGGCCGATGACGCTGGCAATGTCGCGGAATGGCACACCCTCATCGCCGACCCCGTCAAGCCGTGAACCCGCCGGGGCACTTTCCAGTGCCAGGCGGTACAGGCGTACCGCATCCAGGCGATGGATAGCAGGCCAACGATTGGACCCATCGCCGACATAGGCAGAGACGCCCCGTGTTTTGGCGATGGTAATCAGCCTTGGCACGAAGCCGTGTGTGTCACCCTCGCCGTGTACAGACAGAGAGAGAGAGACGGTCAATCCTCGCACTCCAGAAAGGTGCAGCACCGCGTTGTCCGATGCCTCCCCGTTGAGGTGAGCGGTGGTCACGAGCGGCGAGCCTGTGCCTTCGAGCGCCGCTCCCATCGTCTCGACGGCGTGCAGATCAATGGGGAGCGCGGCTGCGAAGCCCAAGGAATGCCCAAACGCCAGGTGAATGACGCCATCGGATGCCGCCGCAACGGCGCGAAGGCTGTCGAGGTCTTCAAGGGTACCGCGCTGCACCTCAGCTCCAGCTTCCAAGAGAGCCTCAGCACCCTTGTCTGAGCGTGTCAGACCGACGACCGTATGACCGGCACCGATGAGTTCAGGAACGAGGGCAGAACCGATGAAGCCTGTTGCTCCTGTGACGAAAACACGCATAAGAAAATGCTCCTTTTCTTGGTACAATCACGTGTGAATGTGATAAAATGAGACTACCTCCATATATAAAGTGAGGGTTCCTCATGTTACCTCTCTATAGTAACGGAGGGAACCTCACTTTGTCAAGGGCCAGAAGATCAAAAGTCAGAAAGGGGTCACATGAAATGAACGAGCCAACACCAGCCAACCGCCCTATGCGAGCTGATGCCCAACGCAACTACGCCAGCCTGCTGCGTGCGGCGCGAGTCGCCATCTCAGAGCGCGGTGCTGACATCGTCCTTGAGGACGTTGCCAGGTCGGCAGGGGTCGCAATCGGAACGCTCTATCGCCACTTCCCCACGCGTCAAGACCTCCTTGAGGCAGTGTTTCTGGATGAGGCCGATGAATTGAGGGAGCACGCTGAAGCCCTGGCCAGCGCTCCGGTTCCTTTCGACGCCTTGATGAACTGGCTTCGTCTCCAGATGGACTTCGCGGCTTTCGGGCGGAGCCTGGGAGCAGCCATCATGGCTGCCAAGCATGTTCCGGGAACGAGAATCTCTGACGCGAACAAAGCGATGCACCAGGCGGGAGAAGTCCTGTTGCTCCGTGCCCAGGCCGCAGAACAAATCCGAACGGATATCCATCTTGTCGACGTCCTACGACTTGTCTACGGAATCGTCATGGTGAACGAACATGCGTCCGATCCTGATGGAGCCACCCGTATGTTCGATCTCGTCATCGCCGGAATCAGAACAAAGCCGAAAACCGTGAATCTCATGTGAAAGGTTATCGAGTTATCCGCCTTTGTTTCATCGGTTTATTGAGAATTAAAAAGCCTTAAACGATACTTTTCCATTGACTTGTCACCTGTTAAATTTATATACTTATAGTTATGAACTATCCAAAAATTAACCCCAAAGTCAGTGTAAGCATCGTTTTCGTTGCAGCAACGTTTGTCTCCATTATGGATTCAACGATCGTCAATGTTGCGCTCCCTTCGTTGGGGAAACAACTTGGCGTCACTGGCTCTTCTATAGATGCCGTCGTAGTGGCCTATATGGTCAGTCTGGCCGTGGTAATTCCGGTTTCGGGCTGGTTGGGAGACCGTTTAGGAACAAAACGCATCTTCCTGCTTGCTTTGGCACTCTTCTGCCTGTCCTCCGCCCTCTGTGGGCTAGCGGCTACTTTTCCAATGCTGATCCTGTTTCGCGTCTTGCAGGGTTTATCGGGAGGTGCCTTGATCCCGGTCGGGACCGCCATTCTCTATCGAACCTTTCCACCGGTCCAGCGTGTGCAGATCTCGCGTATTCTGATCTTACCAACCGTCATCGCGCCCGCCGTTGGCCCCGTACTTGGCGGATTCATCGTGGATCAACTCTCCTGGCGCTGGGTCTTTTATGTCAACGTTCCGATTGGAATTGTCGTCTTCTTCTTCGGCCTACTCTACCTCAGCGAACACCGTGAACCGGGGACTGGTCGCTTTGATCTGCTTGGCTTCGCGCTGGCAGGCACCGGTCTGGCTGGATTGATGTACGCCCTGAGTGAAGGCTCCTCTGCTGGTTGGACCTCGCCACCAATCCTGCTTAGCGGACTGGGAGGTCTGCTCATTCTCACGGCATTCGCCTTCATCGAGCTACGCACGCCCAAGCCAATGATCGATCTTCGTCTATTTAGTGATCGGGCATTTCGTATTACAAATCTGATCTCGCTCTTTGCCACAGCCGGGTTTCTGGGAACACTCTTCATCGCTCCGCTCTATCTTCAGGAGGCACGGGGCGTTTCGGCACTCGTCTCCGGTCTCACAACCTTCCCCGAAGCTATCGGAGTGGTTATCTCAACTCAACTCGTCGCCTGGCTCTATCCCAGGGTCGGCCCGCGCCGCTTGATGGCGGGCGGACTCATCGGCGTTGCGATCATGATGGCACTGATGAGCATGATGGGGTCGGACACGAACCTCTGGATCATGCGCGTGCTGATGTTTTTGACGGGAGCGGGGATGGCATACGTCTTCCTGCCGATCCAGGCCGTCGCCTTTGCGACCATCACGCCGGCCGCGACAGGGCGAGCCTCCGCGATCTATAGCGCGCAACGGCAGATCGGGGCCGCGCTGGGAGTGGCAATTCTGGGCAGCGTCCTGGGGATCGTCGGCCCGATACAGGTCAGCCAGTCAGGAAAAATCCTGCCCAACATGACCGCCTATCACGCCGCCTTCCTGGCCGCATCCTGCCTTTCGCTACTGGCCGCCGGCATCGCCCTGACCATTCGCGATCGCGACGCCGCGAACACCATGCAGAAACGCGGCTCGAAGCGATCAACCGACAAAGAGCACTCCGAAACGCAATCCGGGGCAGAATCTCTGGCATAAGCAGACCACTTCACCTGGCAGTGGGTAGGGCCGGTCCAGCCGCGATTCACATGAAACTGCGGCGACTCAGCCGAGTTCTTGGGCCAACCCGATGAGAAGTCCTTCAGGTCCACGGATGTAGCAGAGCCGATACACGTCTTCGTACTGGACCACTTCGCTGCTGACAAGCTCTGCACCGTGCTTGCGGAGCCGGACGAGCGTATCGTCGATGTCGTCCACGGCAAACATGATGCGTAAGTAGCCGAGAGCGTTCACCGGGGCATTCCGGTGATCGGCGACCACAGGAGGCGTGATAAATCGCGAGAGTTCGAGTCGGCTGTGGCCGTCTGGCGTGCGCATCGTGGCGATCTCAACGTGCTGGTCGCCCAGTCCAGTGACGCGCCCTGCCCACTCGCCTTCTACCAGAGCTCGCCCTTCGAGCTCGAGGCCGATCTCTGCGAAAAAAGAGATAGCAGTATCGAGAGATTCCACCACGATACCGATGTTGTCCATTCGTTTAAGCGTCATGTGTCCATTCTATAATGTGTCGTCCGTTCTGTCAACGAACGCAGGCCAGGATGCTCGTCGCGCCTCATCGCCTCAACCTGCGGCTAACATCCAGGGACTGCCTCCACTGGAGGGCTTGCACAGGCCGCGTCTATCTCATTGACGCTGCTTTTTGGAGCGGGACTTTCGATCCCCTTCAGCAATAAAGACGATACGCTCGGCAATATTTGTGCAATGATCTCCAACACGCTCCAGGTTGTGTGCAATCCAGAGCCAATAGGTCATACGTTGCATGATATGTGCGTCTTGTTCAAGGGCAGGAATCGCGTGGATACCAGACATGATTGTCATTAAATCGGTGCGAAGTTGTTGATAGGACTCGTCTACTACGTCATCCTCTTTCCAGATCGTGCGGGCCGCCTGCGCATCGCGATTCTCGAAGGCTTGCATCGTCTTCTGAAGCACTTTGCTCGCTTCAGATCCAAGCGAAAGCAACTCGGCCATAATTGAAACTTCGGAGACTGTTTTCTCTGATGTCTCATCTCCTTCGCTGGGAGCTTTAATCTCTACCTGGCTTAAGTTGTTGCTTTGAGGTGGCATGCGAATAAGAATTTTCACAATGCCAACGGCGTTATCTCCGGTACGTTTGAGGTCAGAGACAATTGAGGTTGAGGATGAAAGGAACCTGAGATCCCAACTTCCCAGTGGCTGCTGAAGCATCAGCGCCTGAAAGGCCTGCCGTTCCACTTCCGCCGCGAGGTCATCAATCTCCACCTCCGCAGCCAGAACCATGCCGCAAAGCGTCTGGTCATAATTTTCTAGTGCCTGGAGCGATTGCTTCAGGGCAGTCTCAATCAGCGTTCCCAGGCGAGCAGTCTTTATTGCAACTTCATGCAACTGTATATCCAGAACAGATCTTCCCATGTAGCTTCCCCTTTTTTTCCATCCAGCCAATTAAAGGGCATTGTAGCACTCTTCTGTTAACGCATTGTTATCAACTAGCCGGATTGAATTGTCGTCAATTCTCAACATTTACACATGCAAGGCCACTTCATAAGATGTTCTCACATCCTGGAAGGGAAAGAAGGGCAAAAATGCATAGAACTAGCTTTACAGATGCTACAAGGGTAACTCCCCTGGAAAGAAGTTACCAGTTCGCTTTAACTGCTCGGATCTCCAGCGAACATGGCTGCTTCTGAACATTTTACTTGCGCTTGCGTCCTCGGCCAAGCAGGCCACCAAGCGTGCCAGCCAGATTTCCTGCAATTAAGCCACTGAGGAAGGTGCTGATAAGTTGGTTATAACTCGATGAAAGTAGAAGTGACCAGATCGTGGAAGTATTTACCGTGTTCGACATAGGATATGTCACCAGGAAGTAAAAGACTTCAAAAAATAGAAGGGCCCCAAGGCCGTAGATCAGGCTGGCAAAATGGCCTGCGACCCAACCAGAGCCGCCTCTACCCGTCTTACGTGCCGCCGAAATTCCGCAGATAAAAAAAACAAGCGCTGCGACCACACCCAACATTCCTGGGATAACATAGACTACATATTGCGTGGGTATCTTCTGCAACGCAATATAGCGGGCCGGATAGCCCGTTATATAATTTACGACATAGTAGATGATGTAAATGCTAAGCATAATCATCCCAAAAAGAAACCCGCGCCCCAGGGCCCCTCGGATCGGATCGGATTCCTGGCGGGCCGGGTCTGGCGGTTGCTGTCGTGTCGAGGCCGGCTGCTGCTGCTGATAAAATCCTTGCATATGTTCAATCCCTTTTGGCTAGAGTATCGAGCAGATATTAGAGGTAAATCACCAGGCAGATTTTAAGCAAGCAATCAGAAAGTAATCAGCACAGTCTGCGCTGGTCCAATTATCGGGCAGTATAGCATAGTTTCGACGAGGTTACTATAATTGCGGACTTTTGCGCTAAATCAACGCTCCCGTACGAGTTAACCCATTTTCTTATATATTTGATTTTCAGGAGGTAAATATGCTATTTTCTTTGTACTCCATTTAAGTAAACTGATCCATAGCATGCAATTGAATACGGCTATTTTTTAGAGAGAGGTTTCTGCATTGAATATTTCGTTGGTGGTATTTTTTCTTGTAGCAGCGGTAATACTTATCCTGGGAACCGCCCTGCTTGTAGGTCTGGGCAAACGTCGCAAACATCACAGGCATCATAGCCATCCGCTTGAGCATAGCGGAGGAGCCCTTCAGCCTGAGCATAGCGGGACCCTGCAACATGCCAAACATAAGATCATAAAAAACGGGAAAGGACTTCTCAAAAAAGCCGATCACGGGGCCATGACTGCGATCGAACATGGTATCAAACGCAGTCCTCTTTGGAGACATGTCGAAAAAGAACATCTGCTTCGTGAACCAGCCTGCGTGGTATGTGGTTATAAAGGGAGATGGGTCCAGGTCCATCACGTCAAGCCCTTCCATCTTCACCCGGACCTGGAGCTTGATCCCCACAACCTGATCACCCTCTGCGAGCGCAGCGGTCGCGATCATCACCTCCTGCTGGGCCATTTTGACGACTGGAAGTCCTATAATGAACATATTCGGGCCGATGCCAAACACTATGCTCACAAAAACGCCGCTCAGATTCGAGCCGATCTTATCTGGCAAAGAAAAATGAGCTTGCGCCCCTAGTTTATAACATGAGGCTGGCAAATCCTTACCAATGCCAGTCGGGTCCGGCAAATGCGGGCATTGGGCCAGCGGGGCCAGGGAGAATTTTACGCAGGTAGGGCCGCAACCCTCGCTCGTTTGGCCATTGGCGGGGATAGCCAAGCGAGACCTCCTCAAAACGCACATGGTCCTGGTAATCGGTTGAGCGCATATGCAGGTGGCCCGAAATCGCCACATCGACGGGGAAGCGCGTTGGCCAATCTTCAGTCCTCCTGGTTCCGCACCAGATCGAAAAGCGGGGAATACGTCTGAGACGAATCAGGCTCCTGCGCAAAGGAAAATGGTTGATCAGAATCAAGCGGGTTGCGGCCGGGATCTCCTCCAGGCGTCTTTCGCTATAATCACAACGCGCATGACACCAGGCACTACGCGA
>DASSXK010000432.1:0-7149 GCA_035703945.1 Ktedonobacteraceae bacterium
GGACAGGATGCGCCCGTTGGTGCGCCCCTGGCGGTTATTACTGCTCCCGACGAGACTCTCACCAATGAGCAAATCACCGCTCTGATCCACGAATATACGGAGAACCAGAAACGGCAGGCCGAGCTGGCAAAGGGCAAGCACACAGCCACCACCGCGCCTCGAACCACGGTTCGCCCACCTGTCGCTCGAAGACCGGGAGAGCGCATTAATGCCTCGCCGGCCGCCCGCCGCCTGGCCCAGGAACGCGACATCGATCTTTCAACCCTGAGCGGTACAGGACCCGGCGGCCTGATCGGTCGCGAAGATGTGCTACGCGCCGCCGAGGAGCTGGCCGCCGCCAGTCCACTTGAAGCCGAAGAGCTGGATATTGATGTGGATGGTATCAAGACACACTACCTGATTGCCGGTCCAATCCATGCCCCGCGTGTGGTTTTTGTGCATGGATTGGGAGGTTCGCTTACGACCTGGTCGCTAAATCTGCCCACGTTCGCGGAGAAGTATCGTGTGTGTGCGCTTGATCTCGTTGGCGCTGGCAATAGCGACAAACCCGTGGCAGATTACAGTATTCCGACGCTGGCAACTTTCCTGGCCCGTTTCCTCGCAAAGCTGGGTCCGGAATGGCGGCATATCAACCTCGTCGGTCACTCCCTGGGCGGAGCGATTGCCCTGGCCTATGCCGACCGCTATCCCCACCAGGTCGAACACCTGATCCTGATCGATAGCGCCGGTCTGGGACATGAGATGAATCGGATGGTGCTCGAATTGATTCGCTCGACGCCGGACCTTGAGAAGCTACGCGCCGAGCTTACCTACTTTTTCAGTCGTCCAGATTTTGTCCAACAACCGCTGATTGACCAGCTTTATCTGCAACGCACACAACCCGGAGCATACGATGCACTGATTGCGACAACAAATGCGACCTTCGATGAAGGCTGGCAACTAATCGATCTCCGTTCGATCCTTGAAAAGCTAAAAATACCGACACTCCTGGTCTGGGGTGAATCCGATGTGGTGGTGCCTATCGCACATGCCCACGAGATGAAACAGACCACTTCCCATCATTTGGAAACAATCCCAGAGTGTGGACACTGTCCCCACATCGAAAAGGCCGCTGAATTCAATCGCCTGGCAATGAATTTCCTGGCAAAGTAAGTTATTCAGGTAGAAAGCAGGTCTGGTATTCCTCTTTAGGATCACCAGACCTGCTTTTCATATAAGGGGCGACAATTAGAGAGTTTCTAACTCCAACTCGTATTCCCTTGCCAGGCGTTGAGCTTTTAGCTCGCGACCGCTGCATGGTGGCAGGGCCGACAGAGACAAGACCAGTTCAAAATCGTCGTCGGCGGCAATTCGATTGAAGCGTTCAAAGCCGCAGCCCAGGCAGCGATGTACGACAACATATTCGCCTTTTGAACGCTGAAAACGTCCAATTGGCTGCATCGACGAGCCACAAATGCTGGCCCGATCGCCCGAGACCCGATCGTCAACGTGTCTTGAAAAGAGGCAGAATGGGCAGTGATTGCGATGTGAGCCTCCAGAGGGCACGGGTCCAATAAACTGGCGACAATGCCGACATTTAAACACGCCCTCAATCACCCGCCGGGGGCGACGTTTCTCTTGCAACGGTGGACTGCTAAAGGGCTCTTCATCCGAATGATGACGCTTTCTGCGAATAATTTTGCTGAATTGTGGTTCTGAATAACCCAAGGGTGGTCCTCTTCTTTATCTTCAAGCGGGGGGATTTTCTTTTCAAGCATGAAGAGGTGCAGGTGGCAAAGGCCGACCGCACCTTGAAGGCAACCACAAGTGTTCGTGAGTAACTGGTATTTTTCAGCATAATTCCTGCTTTCCAGGCATTCAGGACAGACTGATAGAAAGGCGCAAAAAGGCACTTTTACCAGAAAAAATTGGGGAAACCACAAATTGTGTCGAAGGGGGGGAGGCAGCAAGCGGAAAAAAGATGGAAATAAGATAACTCTAACAACCCTCAACAAAGGGTTGGGCTATCCTTCCAGGAAACTACCCGGCGATAGTTCACCTGATCTCAGAATTTATCGTGAATAGAAACACACGCTTAAGTGACAAAGCACTCAGCGAAAAAATCAAATTCTGATCCGGGCAGTTATAACGCGCTTACTGCACGCCTGACAATGGGTTGTCGCATAAACAAAGCTTTCTAGACTTATCACAATTTCTATTTTGAATATAATTGCTCAGGCCTGAAAAGTCAAGCAGATTTGGAGCCGGTTCATCACGAGATAGGATTCTGAGGCCGGGCCGCGCCCCTTGAATATTTCGCTTAACATGCGTACAATCATAAATGCAATGTCGCATTTTGACCTGGACACTTTTTGTTATTTCTTCCACCCGCTTTCTATCCAATCGCCCTATCACCACCTGAAAAGGCACAGCTTAGTAGCTTGCAGGGAATGTTTGTATTGATGACGATGTCTAAATTTTAGCCAGATGGAGAATAAGGAATGCCCAGACCCGCTCAACGCGTAGCCACCTTTGGGACGACGATTTTCACTGAAATCAATAACCTGGCCCAGGAATACAACGCCCTCAATCTGGGCCAGGGAAAACCCGACTTTGATACCCCCCCTGCCATCATCGAGAGTCTAACGAAGGCATTGCATGACGGCCAGCACAATCAGTACGCTCCTGGTCCCGGCACAGCCTCGCTACGCAAGGCCGTGGCAGACCACGCCGCCCGCTTCTACAATCTGGAGTTTGATCCACTCAGTGGGGTGATTATTACGGCGGGTGCGACCGAAGGTCTCTTATCCTCTGTGATGGGGCTGGTGGACCCTGGTGACGAAGTCATTATCATTGAGCCGTACTACGATTCCTATCTGCCCTGTATCGTTATGGCCAATGCCAGGCCGATCTTTGTGCCCCTCTACCCACCCACCTGGACCTTTAATCCGGACGAGTTGCGAGCTGCCTTCAGCAAAAAAACGCGGGCTCTGATCCTCAATTCGCCACAAAATCCGAGTGGTCGCGTCTACAATCAGGGTGAGTTGCAACTAATTGCCGAACTTTGTCAGGAATACGATGTCACCGTCATCTCAGACGAAGTCTACGAGCATCTGACCTTCGCGCCATCTAAGCATATCCCTTTCGCGACGCTGCCGGGGATGTTTGAGCGGACCATCACCGTCAGCAGTGCCGGGAAGTTGTTCAGCGCGACCGGTTGGAAGGTCGGTTGGGTTTCTGGTCCTCCCGATCTCCTGGAGGGCGTGGCCCGTGCGCACCAGTTCGTGACCTTTGCCGTCCATCATCCCACACAGGAGGCCGTTGCGTACGCTCTCAACTTGCCTGATAGCTATTTCCGAGATTTCCAGGCCATGTACACAACCAAACGCGATCTGATGCTGACGGCCTTAGATGATAGTGGCATGACCTATCTAAAGCCCGAAGGCACCTATTTCGTGATGGCCGATTATTCCAGGGTTTTCAAAGGCACTCCACTCGAATTCACCCGATACCTGATCCAGGAGATTGGTGTGGCCTGCATCCCGCCCGAGACCTTCTATAGCGAGCAGCACGCAGCTTTCAGCGGCCATCATGTCCGCTTCGCCTTCTGCAAAAGCGACGAGATGCTCCAGGAAACACACACGCGTCTGGCAAAGTTGGGGGGATAGGGGGACGATCGGGGCCAGCCCCGAACCCCGGCAGGGAACTTCGTCCCCTGCACCCCTGTCTTTTTAAAAAAGTAGGTGGGTCCAGGGAGGCGTAGCTTCCCTGGCAGGAGTTTGAGGGCAGCGCCCTCATCGTACCCCTATCTTAGTCCCCACTAACGACGATTTCGGCCAGGGAGTTACTTTCGTACTCATTCCAGGCCTTTACTGGAATTGTCTCCAGGCTCTTATACACAATCGCCCGCGCGAACAAACGTGCCTGCTTGATCTTCGTGAACAGAGGAATGTTATGATCCACCGCGAAGCGCCGCAGAGCATAATCATCATCCAGATCCTTCTTGATGAACCGATCAACAATATTGATCGCCAGGTCGATTTTGTTCTCGCGGAAGTACGTCATCACATTCGGCGACTGCTCCTCGTGAATTTTGTAGAGCATCGTCGTCTCAACCCCGTGCTCGCGCAAGAAAGCACTCGTCTTCTCCGTCGCATATAACGGAATCCCCAGCGTTGCTAGCAAGCGAGCACTTTCCAGGAACTTGAGCTTCTTCTCATCCCCGCCCAGGCTAATAAAGATGCCCTTCTGCGGAATCTTCCCACCAGTCGCGATGATCGCCTTCAGGTACGCCTCCTCCAGATCATCTCCAAAGCAAGCAACCTCTCCAGTTGAAGCCATCTCGACCCGTAGAATCGGATCGGCCCCCGTCAGGCGCGAGAATGAGAACTGTGGTGCCTTGACGGCCGTGAATTTCGGCTGTGGCACATCCACCGCCTCGACGTTTTCCTGGAAGAGCGTATCGACAAACAGCTCCATGAAGTTGACGCCCGTGACCTTCGAGATAAAAGGGAAGGTCCGCGAGGCCCGCAGGTTCACTTCGATTACATAAACCTGATTATCGCGAGCCAGATATTGAATATTTACCGGACCCGTGATCGCCAGCGCCCGAACGATTGAGCGTGCGGTCTGTTCCAGTCGCGCTTTTGTCTCGCGGTTGAGTGTCTGGGGCGGCAGCACAATTGTCGCATCTCCTGAATGAACACCGGCATTCTCAAGATGCTCTGAGATCACAAAAGCCTTGATCTCGCCCCGTTGCGCGACCGCATCCAGCTCAATCTCCTTGGCCTTCTCAAAGAACTTGGAGACCGTGACCGGATGTTCCGAAGAGACAGCCGAGGCCTCGCGTGTGTATTGATCCAGTTCTTCAAGCGTATAACAGATGTTCATCGCATTGCCCGAAAGGACATAGGAGGGACGCACCAGGACCGGATAACCAACGCGCTCAGCGAATTCTTCCAGGTCTTTCAGATTGACAAAACTGTTCCAATCCGGCTGGTGGATCGCCAGCGTGTCCAGTAAATGTGAGAACTTGTTGCGGTCCTCAGCCTGATCGATATGACTGGCATCGGTTCCCAGCAGGTGGAAGCCATAATGTTCCAGCGCTCGCGCCCGGTTATTCGGGGTCTGGCCGCCGACCGAGACGATAATCCCAAGCGGGCTTTCAAACTCGCAAATATCGGCGATCCGCTCAAAGGTCAGCTCCTCAAAATAGAGCCGATCGGAGGTATCGTAATCCGTCGAGACCGTTTCGGGATTGCAGTTGATCACCACTGAACGCTTCTCGTACTTCTTCAAAGCCTCCACGGTGCTGACACTTGTCCAGTCGAACTCGACCGAAGAACCGATCCGGTAGGGGCCAGAACCCAGGATTACAACGCCCTCTTGCTCAAAGGCGCTGACATCGTTGTGCTGGCCGTTGTAGGTCATATAGAGATAGTTGGTGTTCGAGGGAAATTCAGCCCCCAGTGTATCAATCTGGAAGACCGAAGGCGTGACCCCAAGCTGCTTACGCAAGGCACGAACTTCCAGACCGGTCTTGCCGATCAGTTGGCCAATACGTTTGTCCGCGAGGCCATTCTGCTTCAGCTCGCGCATCTGGCGGGCATTCAGCCCCATGCCGGGCTTCAAAGCCAACTCTATATCAACAATATGCTTGATACGTTCCAGGAACCAGGGGTCGATGCCAGTGATTTCGAGAATCTCGCTGACCGAGATACCCGTTTTCAGGGCCAATGCCAGGGCAAACATCCGCTTGGGGGTGGGAGTATAGAGATACTGACGAATCGCTTCGGCAACCGTCTCATTGGCTGCAAAGACCTTCTCGGAGGTGGCACCTTCAAAATCCAGGTCGAGCATCCGGATAGCCTTTTGATAGGCTTCCTCAAAGGTCCGACCGATACCCATCACCTCGCCAACGGACTTCATACCCGTGCCAATTGTCGGGTCCACACCTTTGAACTTCTCCAGGTCCCAGCGCGGGAGCTTGACGACCACATAATCCAGGCTCGGCTCAAAGCAAGCCTGCGTCACACCTGTGACACGATTTTTCAATTCCGTCAGACCGTAGCCCAGACCAAGCTTCGCCGCCACATAAGCCAGCGGATAACCGGTCGCTTTACTCGCCAGCGCGGAGCTACGCGAGAGGCGTGCATTTACCTCAATCACATAGTAGTTCGAGGATTTGGGATCAAGTGCGAACTGGACATTGCACTCGCCAACAATCCCCAGACTGCGTACAATCGTCGTTGAAGCCGTCCGCAACATCTGATATTCATAATTCGTAAGCGTCTGGCTGGGTGCAATTACAATCGACTCGCCGGTATGGATGCCCAAGGGGTCCATATTCTCCATATTACAGACGGTGATGCAATTATCATAGGCATCGCGCACCACTTCGTACTCGACTTCTTTATAGTGGTGCAGATACTTCTCAACCAGCACCTGCGGCGCGAAAGCCAGGGCTCCGGTCACGATCTCTTCAAGCTCCTGGGCGTCGCTGGCAATACCCGAACCCTGCCCACCCAGGGCAAAACCGGCTCGCACCATCACCGGAAAACCAAGCCCTTCGCCGATCTTGAGAGCATCTTCCAGGGTCTCGGCGCTGCGGCTCTCCGGGGTCGAAATCTTGATCGAGTGCAGATGCTGGGCAAAGGCTTCGCGGTCCTCGGTCAGGATGATCGCTGAAATCGGCGTTCCCAGAATCTGGACGTTATGTTTCTGCAAAATCCCTTTGTGATGCAGCTCCATCCCACAGTTCAGGGCCGTCTGTCCACCAAAGGAGAGCAGGATGCCGTCCGGCTTCTCCCGCTCAATCACTTTCTCCACAAAGTAAGGGTTGACAGGCAAAAAGTAGACCTGATCGGCCAGCAGCTTCGAGGTCTGAATTGTCGCGATATTGGGATTCACCAGGACGGTCGAGATCCCCTCTTCTTGTAAGGCTTTCAGGGCTTGCGAGCCCGAGTAGTCGAATTCACCCGATTGCCCGATCTTGAGGGCACCCGCCCCCAGAATCAGAACTTTCCTCAACTTCTGCATGCTATCCTCTTATTATTCCAATGCAATTCGTAACGACGCTCTCGCGCCTCCTGAACGCTTGCTAAACAAGCAACACTACAAGCTTTCCACGCGGAGTGTTACTGGCAACTCTTCTGCTGAACTCTCAAGCAC
>DASSXK010000718.1:0-2519 GCA_035703945.1 Ktedonobacteraceae bacterium
GGAGTCCAGCAGCCATTTGATAAGGCCGAAAAAGGCCGCGCTCAGACCATGTACGAGCGACTCAGTGCAGAGGGGTACCGTATTTTGGCCGTTGCTTATCGCAAGCTTCCTTCCCAGTCAGGCTATCATCGCACAGACGAACAAGATGAGATCTTACTGGGCTTCCTGACCTTCTCCGATCCCCCCAAAACGGGCGTCACGCAGGCACTTCAAGCGCTGCAACGCGATGGCGTTCAGGTCAAGATTCTGACAGGAGACAACGAGCTCGTCACCCGCCATATCTGTGAACAGGTTGGACTGGAAAGCCAACGCATCCTGCTGGGGAGCGAGCTTGAGCATATGAGCGATACAGCCCTTGCTCACGTCGTAGAGCAAACCCATATCTTTGCTCGGACCTCTCCCGCCCAAAAGAACCGGATTATTCTGGCCCTCAAGGGCCGCAAACATGTGGTCGGGTTCCTTGGCGATGGCATCAACGACGCCCCCTCGCTGCACGCCGCCGATGCGGGTATTTCGGTTTCCAGCGCCGTCGATGTCGCGAAAGATGCCGCCGACATCATTCTGCTTGAGCAAGACTTGCAGGTCCTGCATAATGGGATCATCGAGGGACGCAAAGCCTTTGGCAATGTCATCAAGTATCTGCTGATGGGAACCAGTTCTAACTTTGGCAATATGTTCAGCATGGCGGGGGCCTTTGCCTTCTTGCCCTTCCTACCGATGCTCCCGACGCAGATCTTACTCAATAATTTCTTATACGACCTCTCGCAAATTACGATTCCCACAGACAATGTTGATCCAGGCTATATTCAGAAGCCGCAACGCTGGGATATCAAATTGATTCGCAATTTCATGATCTTCATCGGTCCGATCAGCTCGATCTTTGATTTTCTCACCTTCTTTTTGTTGCTTCAGGTCTTTCACGCCTCCGAGGCACTTTTCCATACTGGCTGGTTTGTCGAATCGCTGGCAACGCAGACGCTGGTGCTCTTTATTATTCGTACAGCCGGAAATCCCTTCAAGAGCCGTCCCAGTCGTCCACTGACAATTACAACGATCTCAATTGTAGCTATCGGCGTGATCCTGCCCTTTACGCCGCTCGGATTCGCACTTGGTTTTACAATGCTGCCCTGGTTGTACTTCTTCTTCCTGGCCGCGATGACTACCATCTATCTGCTACTCGTCGAACTGGTCAAACATCGGCTGATGAAACATCTGCTCAAGTAGCTTTGTTTCCAGGTCCAGGCAAAAATCAATTCAAGGAGGCAATACAAAGCCGCCCCCTCGCTTGTCGGGGGGCGGCTACAACACGCTTCTTTCTTTCCTTCTGATTTAGAAGAGAGGAATCACAGTCATGTCAATTTTCCTGGTGTGCTGTATCGTATCAATTTCAGCCGGTCGGACCACAAGGATTGGCAGACGGGTGGCATTAAGAACGCGTTCCGTTACGCTACCAACCGCCCAACGCTGGAACGCGCCACGTCCATGAGTCGCCATCGCAATCACATCACATCTACCAAAGACACCTGCTCCTTCGGCATCTTCACCGTTCTCCGCAACCCGAATGATCGCGCTGGCAACATCCTGATCAATCGAAACAGACCAGGTAATCGTTGGATTGTGTTCCACCACATCAGGGGACACCAGGCCCTCTTTCAAATGCTCGCTCGTGCTCTCCAGATACGTACGCGCCTTATGCAGCATCTGATTGCGTTGATTGAGACGCTCCTCTTCCTCCTCCGGGGTCAACAAAGGTTTCAAGGGCAGAGGTTTCAACGGTTTAATAACGCGCACCATGTGGAGTGCTCCCTGCGCAGGCGCGGACAGTCCCGCAATTAAGGCGGCGGCTGGCGCAAGCGCGGCCCTGGCAAGGGCGGACCCATCCAGCGGCACCAGTACTCTCATTGGCTGCGTTACATCCAGATGCAGACCGGCAGGGGCCGATCCACCTTCGCGCAAAATCAACACCGGCACGATAGAATGGTGTGCAACCTTCTCAGCCACACTACCCATCACCCAACGCGTCATACCTGCGTAGCCATGGCTGCACATCACAATCAGATCTATATGGTGCGTATCGACGATCGAAAGAATCGACGGGGCTGGAGCACCGCGCATCGCAATCGGCTCCGTTTTGAGCCCTTTCAAGGATTCATAAATGGTAACGCTATTGAGATAGGTCTCTAATTCCTCCATCTCATTATCTAACATTTCTTGAGCAAGCGTGATTGGGGCTTCCGGTACAAGTGGCGTCCAGTACTCATGTGCGGCACTCGCTACTCTCAGCAGATAAACGGTACCACCAGAGGCACGTGCAAGGCGGGCCGCGACAGGAATAGCACGTTCAGCGCGGTCAGAGCCATCAAGAGGCACTAATATTCGTTTAAACATCGTATCAACTCCTTCGCTGATAGGATTCTTGATGTAGAAAAATGATTACTCATTTCCGCATTTCCTTTACACCCCAAGCATAGGTTGATCCTCTCACAAGCACGTCACAATCATGATTGACATTCTCACAA
>DASSXK010000023.1:0-2733 GCA_035703945.1 Ktedonobacteraceae bacterium
CTGTCAGGATTGAATTAAGAATGAAAGGCTAGTCTACGTCCAGGGCGGCAGCAGGCTCTCTGACCGGCTCGACATAATCTTCCTGGGTCGTCGCATCCTCGCCACTGGCAACGTGGACTGCATTGAGAATCAACGTCAGGACGCCCGCGATCACCAGGTTGACAATCAAGCCTGTCACCGCTGAGTACAACTGGACGGTAAACCCGAACAGGTTGATTTTGTAGACGGCGGCATTGTTGGCGGCGATAAAGAGCCAGGTTCCCAGGACCATCCCACAGAGCCAGCCAGCCAGCAAGGCCCAGCGATGGAACCACTTGGTGTAGAGACCCAGGAAGACCGCTGGCAGCGTCTGGAGAATCCAGATGCCTCCTAAGAGCTGGAAGTTGATCACGTTGGCAACGGGAACCAGCAGGATAAAGAGCAAGGCTCCAAACTTCACGACCAGGGAGGCGACTTTGGCGACCGTTGACTCCTGGCGAGCCGTGCAATTCGGATTGATGTACTCTTTATAGACGTTGCGTGTGAAAAGGTTGGCTGCCGCAATAGACATCACGGCTGCGGGAACCAGGGCTCCAATCGAGATAGCGGCGAAGGCGAAGCCCGCGAACCAGGAAGGGAAGCTCTGGGCGATCAGGGCAGGAACGGCACCATTCTGCTTGTAGGCCGCAGGCAGATGCACGTGAGCTGCAATTGCCATATAGCCCAGCAAGGCCAGCAGACCTAGCATCAGCGAGTAAAGAGGCAGCATCGCGGCGTTGCGCTTGATGACGTTGCGACTGTTGCTGCTGAAGGTGCTGGTCAGCGAATGGGGATAGAGGAAGAGCGCCATCGCCGATCCCAGGGCCAGGGTCGCATAAGCGGGGAACTGAGCGGGTGCGAGGATCTCGTGGAAGGTGGTGGGATTGGCCAGGGCCTTTTGATGGACGGCGGCGAAAATATGTCCAAAGCCACCCAGTTGAATCGGAATGATGATGATGGCGGCGAAAAGGACAATGAAGATCATGAAGTCCTTGACGACGGCGATCATGGCGGGGGCGCGCAGGCCACTGGTGTAGGTATAGGCGGCCAGAATCAAGAAGGCGATGATCAGCGAGATCTCGACAGGCACGCCCATTTGCGCGATTGAGACCTCAATGCCAAACATCTGAAGGGCGATATAGGGCATGGTTGCCAGAATGCCTGTAAAGGCGATTGCCAGCGCCAGCGAGCTGCTTCCAAAGCGTTCGCGCACGAAATCGGCGGGGGTGACATAGCCACGTTTGTTCGCAACGGTCCAGAAGCGGGGCATGATCATGTAGATAAGTGGATAGACCAGAATCGTGTAGGGCACGGCAAAGAAGCCCTGGGCACCGGTCGCGAAGATCACGGCCGGAACGGCAATGAAGGTGTAGGAGGTGTAGAGGTCTCCACCAAGCAAAAACCAGGTCACAATCGTTCCAAACCGTCGTCCTCCGAGTCCCCATTCATGGAGATGATTCAGGTCTCCACGCCGCCAACGGGCAGCGAGAAAACCAAGAATGGTGACGGCCAGGAAGAAGAAAATGAAGACGGATAAGGCAATTATGTTTCCTTGGGTCATCTGTGACGATTCCTTTCTGTCCCTGCCGTGGGATGAAAGTGGTCAAACAACATCAAGGGACGATCAAATTCTTGGAAGAACTAGTAACGCAGAAGGTAGAGCGCAGCCGTGATGATCGCCGTAATGATAATCCAGAGCAGTTGAAACCAATAGAAAAAGGGAATACCAATGAAGGTTGGTTCGGTGAAGTTGTAAAATGGTGGCCAGAGCAGCACGATGAAGGGCACAAGCAGGATCAGGAGAACCCAGGATCGGCGTCGGCTTTCAGGTTGGGTGGGAGTGATCATTCGATGCTCCTTTACATTCGTACAGGTCTTGAAATAGAGACTCACTTTGATTGAGTATCAGTTTCCATACGTTGTGTACGATAAAGCACACTAGCCTGCTCCTGGCAGCGCGTGAGTCGGCCTCTCAGAAAGCAGGCAATGACATTCCAGCTTTGCACTAAAGGGACTCTAGCACCCGTAGAAACGAAATAATCTGTGGCGTCGAGTACCATCGCGGCGCAAGTGTTTCTAACAGGCGTTAATCTGTGCTAATCGTACTTGTATAACAGGAAAATGTCAATACGGTACTTCTACTCTTTTATTCTTTTTCCCTTGAGACGAATGTGTTGAAGTTTTCCGTCCATTGACTATTGAGGATCTTGTCTATTTTTCGGAGGCAAAGCCACGCGTTATCAGGTGGGGGCACCAGGAACCTGAGTTATTGGTCCCCGATTGCCACAAAAAGGAGACCATTCATTATACGAATGGTCTCCGAAAACTAAATCGCGGAGGCGGGTATGAAAGACAATTGGGGTGTGACCTTTATCCAGCGATTATGAATGTCATACAGGTGGAGGAAATTCATCTCCCAGATGTGAATCCAGGTTCCGTCGTGGCGTGGTTGCATCTCATCTACCCAGGCTACATGCCCGAATTTATGGGCTTTGCTGGCAGGGAATACGACAATGGCCTGGGTCGTGGGGAATTTGAAGACGCGGTACTTTAGAGCACGTGCAGATTTGCCCCAATTTGAGGCGTTTCCGTTGAAGGCCGGATAGAGATGTCGCCTCCAAAAGGATTGCCAACGGCGCATGGCATACCAGGTGCAATTGCCCGCTGCTGCTGCATTCCATTTTCTGGTAGCTTGTCCTGTATAGAAGTGCCAAC
>DASSXK010000071.1:0-8830 GCA_035703945.1 Ktedonobacteraceae bacterium
GCATGATCTTAGCAACGATAACATGTTTTATGGTTTTCCTTCGCTTGATGGGAAGACAATCAAAGTTGCCAGGCATCACGGGGGTGCCTCTACCGATGCCATAGAGATTGATCGGACGGTTCATCAAGAGGACCTGAGGCCGATTCAGGAATTTGTGGCGGGCAACCTTGAGGGAGTTGAGCCGCGAGCGATACGCAGTCAGGTTTGCATGTATACCAACACGCCCGATGGGGATTTTCTGGTTGGGTACGTGCCTGCTCGACCAGAAGTAATCGTGCTGGGTGGCTTCTCCGGCCACGGCTTCAAATTTTCACCTGTGATTGGTGATGCGGCGGCCGACCTGGCGCTGGAGGGTCGGACCACCTATCCGATTGACTTCTTCAATCTGGAACGATTTGTCGGGTGAGGGCAGTCTGAAAGCGTACTTGAAGCATTCGCATGAATCTTTGCTTCAAGTACGCTATTTTTTTGCCTGTTCTGACGGTTGTAGAGTTGAAAAATAGTTCTGTTCACAAAACTTGTGTGAAATATATTGACATATCGCAAATTATTGGTTATTCTGTCTTCTAGTGATTCTTTTGTCCAGATGTTCCCCGCCCGCATTGAAGGGAATCTGGCAACTTCATAGAATCCTTGAAACGTTGTCGCTTCCAAAGAAAGGCAGGATGCAGTTATGAATTTACCTCATTTTACCTGTCCCCGATATAAACAGGTCGAGACTGCATACCAACGTGATGCAGCATAATGGCACAGCAGGCGTACGAAGTTTTTGAGCACACCGCTGATGTTGGACTGCATGCCTATGGAAGCACCTTTGCCGAACTGTTTCTCCATGCCGCGCAAGGTATGGAAAGCCTGATGGTTGCTCTGGAGCAGATTCAGCCGCAAGAGAAACGCACAATCGAGGTCGATGGACACGACGCCGTCTCTCTGCTGATCGCCTGGTTGAGCGAGCTGGTGATCCTCTTCGATGTGGATTATCTGCTATTCAATCGCTTCGAGATAGTTTCCATCAGTGAGACCCACCTGGTCGCCAGGGCTTTTGGTGAGCGATATGCTCGCGAACGTCATGACTTGAGCAGTGCAATTAAGGCTGTTACCTGGCATGAAGCGTCCGTCGAGCGGCTGGATGAGGGCTATAAAGCTCGCATCATTTTCGACATCTAGGCTCTGGAAGTGGTTTCAAGTCGGCTACAGGTTGTGAGTTCTGGCTTCATTTGAAAAAGTGTCATTCCCGGCATTTTGCTGTCTATCGGCGTACGGAATCTGCGCTATCTCCGGTTTTCGAGGATAGAAGCAGAATCTGTATGGAATGGCGCTGTATGCTGTCCCGATCCGTTTATGTGCTGCCCGTTTTAACAGGACCGGGCAAAATGCTGCCTCTTTGACGGACCCTACAGGCAATAGATGTGAGTGAGCCGAGGGTAAGGGCTGGACACTTTTTAAGAGCAGGTTTTGCATCGGTCCCGGGCATCGCTATGTCTTTTTTCACCGATGAGTAGTTAAATTCTCGTTTAGACTAAAAAAAAGCCAGGCAATCTTCTCTTGCAGAAGACCGCCTGATGGAGTACTGTTCCATCAAAGAAAAAGACACAGGAGCAGACTCCAGATGAACCTTAACACATTGAAAGCATTTCGTCACGCCATTCTGGGCTGTTTTGGGCAGGCCAAAGATGCCTTGTTCAATACAATAGATGCCCTCTTGAGCGAGGATCGAGCGCATTCGTTTCCCGAACTCTCGCTCTCGCCCTTCTTTGAGCGTCGCTGGCCGAGTTTGTATGAAGCCTTTGAAGATGGGCGCATCCAGCATTCCCAACTCAGAAAGGTCTTTGTCGCGTTTGTGCCTCGTCCCCCGGTGGAAAGTCCCTTGTGGATTGGCATTGATACCAGTGGGATTGCTCGCCCCCGCTCGGTCACATCCGCCGATCGGAATGCCCAGTTTGTGCACAATCTGCCCGAGTGCGAGAAACCCGTCACCTACGGATGGCAGTTCTCGACCGTCGTGGTCTTGCCCGAACCTGCCAGCAGTTGGACCTACCTTCTGGATCAGCAGCGCGTCAGCACAGATACCACGGCCTCCCATCTGGCGTTTGCACAATTGTCTGCCCTGGCCCCATCGTTGCCAGACCACACGATTGCCGTGTTGGACCGAGCGTATGATTTGACCTGGTTGTGGTGCCAATGCAGTACCCTTCCTCTGGAAGGAACATTGGTGCGCCTGAAAGGGAATCGGTGCTTGTATCGGCAAGCTCCCACACCGACGAGAAAGCGAGGGGCTCCGCGAAAGGATGGAGACAAATTGCAACCCAACGACCTTCAGAGCCATGGCAACCCCTCGGGGCAGTGGCAAGGGTCCGATGACCGAGAGCGGCCCCTGGAAATCACCTGGTGGCAGCATCTGCATCTCAAAGACGCTCGCTGGTTGGATCTGGCCGTGATGCGGGTCGTGCGTCCTCATGCCAGTAACAAGGAACGTGACCCACGGGTGAGCTGGTTTCTCTGGATCGGCAATCCCGACGTTGATTTGGTGAAGGTCGCCTCTGGATATGTGCGGCGTTTTAGTCAGGAACATGGGTATCGGTTCGACAAGCAATCCTTGTTGTGGGACAAGCCGCGTTTGCGGACCCCTGAACAGTTTGAACGCTGGTCTCATATTGTCGCGATTGCCCACAATCATCTGGTTCTGGCCCGCGATCTGGTCGCGGCGGAGCTTCGTCCGTGGGAACGGACACAGCGAGATCCCACACCGCAACACGTGCGTCGTGCCATGAGCAAATTGTTGCCACAGTTGGGCACCCCTGCTCGCGCACCACAACCACGTGGAAAATCGCCGGGTCGGGCAAAAGGGGTCAAGATCGGCAAGGCGAAGCGATTTTCGGTGGTTCGAAAGGTGCCGAAACTGCCGCCTTTGGTCCCTTTGTAGCGCGTTTTCTGTCATTTTCACCCGTGTTGGCTTCCGTCACAGAACTTAGAAAAAGTTCTGTTGAGTCGCTATTAGTCTAAACAAGAAAGTTAAAACATAATACAAACGAAAATTGAAGCAGGTGGGGATCTTCAGGCAGCGAGTAAGCTGTGGTCCCTGCCTGCTAGAGGAGAACGATTGAAGCATGGCTAAGTCAACGGAGAAGGTCCCTTTGGAGCGGATTGATGCCAATCGCTGGCTGATTCCGCAGCGGCACAATCAGGCGATGAACGTACCTGGTATGGTGTATGCCGACGACGAGCTGATCCAGATGATTCTGGAGGATAATGCCCTGCAACAGGTTGTCAACGTCGCGACCCTGCCGGGGATTGTTGGTCACTCACTGGCGATGCCGGATATTCACTGGGGCTACGGTTTTCCGGTCGGAGGCGTTGCCGCGACCCACGCGGAGCATGGTGTGATCTCGCCGGGTGGGATCGGCTTTGATATTAACTGTGGTGTGCGCCTGCTCACAAGCGAGCTTGAGTATAATCAGGTCAAAGGTCAGGTTGATAAGCTGGCGGACGAGCTTTTCCAGCGCCTCCCTTCAGGCGTTGGTGGGGCAGGAATGCACAACTTGAGCATCGAAGAGATGTTTGAAGTCTTGCGGCGTGGAGCGGCCTGGGCGATTGATGAGGGCTACGGCTTTGAGGAGGATCTGGAACATACCGAGGAGCATGGTTGCCTGGCAGGGGCTGATCCGGCGCATGTGAGCAGTAATGCCTTGCGGCGAGGTATGAAGCAGCTTGGCAGCCTGGGTTCTGGCAACCATTTCTGCGAGGTCCAGTTTGTCGAGCACATCTATGATCCCGAGGCTGCCAGGGTTTTTGGCTTGAAGAAGAACCAGATTGTCACCACGATCCACTGCGGCTCGCGGGGCTTCGGACATCAGGTTGCCGAGGATTACGTTCAGTTGGCGGAGTCAAAGCAGTCCGATTATGGTTACTCGCTGGTTGATCGCCAACTGGCCTGTCTTCCTTTGAACTCTGCTGAAGGGAAGGCCTATCTGTCTGCGATGGCCTGCGCGGCCAACTTCGCCTGGGGAAATCGTCAACTGCTTATGCATGGTGTGCGAGAGAGCTTCGCAAAGGTTTTTGGCCGCCAGGCCCGCCCAAAGAATCAGCGCCTGCTGTACGACGTCTGTCACAACATCGCCAAGATGGAGACGCACACTGTGGATGGTATCCAGACTCCGGTCTGCGTGCATCGCAAGGGGGCAACGCGAGCTTTCCCGGCGGGACACGCTGAGATTCCGGAGAAGTACCGCAACGTTGGGCAGCCGGTCCTGATTCCCGGCGATATGGGTCGCTACTCGTTTGTGCTGGCAGGTGATCAGGGCTCAATGGAGCAGAGCTTCGGCTCTTGCTGCCACGGCGCGGGTCGTCGCTTGAGTCGCACGGCCGCCAGGAAGTCCATCACAGGCGGTGAATTGCTGGCTCTGCTAGCGAAGCGAGATGTAACGGTACGCGTCCACAGCAAGAACCTGCTGCCAGAGGAGGCACCAGCCGCGTACAAGGACGCTCAACAAATCGTAAATGTAGTTCACAATGCTGGATTGGCGAAGCTGGTGGCCCGGCTGAAGCCAGTAGTGGTGATTAAGGGGTAGAGTGGGGATTCTTATAGCCAAAAGCGTTCATGAGAGATGTAATTTACCAGGGATCGAGATGGGGAAAGGGGGCTCGATCCCTTTCTCACGATTCCCCTCCGCTACCATTTGACATAACCTCATTTATTCGGCATAAATAGAGTGGAAGATCTGCGTTAGTTACAGGTGGTTTTATCATGCCCGAAGTTCTTAGCGATTCGGGGCAGGCATGAGTGCTGGAGCGAGGCCGATGCAAGATGATATGTATGAAGTGGCGGTTTTACAGGTCGAGACCTCTCCACGACGGCGAGGACCCGGGAGGTTCTCTTTGCTTGTTAGTTATATTGCTCGGATAGTCTTTTTCTGGTGGCTGGTCGGAGTTGTAGATTTTTTGTTTGTGTTGTTCCTCTTTATTTTTCCGATTGGATCTAGCTGGCTGGTGCTTAGCAACCTGGCGTTTATTAAGCGGGCGACGGCTGATGCCCAGGGGGTTGTCAGTAACTCCGCTATGGAAACGTATGACTCAAATAGTACAACGAACTTTGTCTGTCAGGAGGATATTACCTTTCGGAGCAGCAGTGGTCAACTGGTGCGTTTCCAGAGCAGTGATTGCACCGATAATGGAGATGTTGTATCAGTTGCCTATAATCCTCAACATCCTCAGGATGCAGAGACCTCCGATCGTGTCTATAAAAGTTTTGTGGTTGGGGGACTTGGAATCATCCTTGGCATCCTGGGATTTGTGATCATGGTGCCGATTCTACCTACGGTTCCCCGACGGTTGCTTCAGGCTTATCGAGGCTTTGTGCTTCGACTCTAGATGCTCTGCTAGAAATAGATTGCTTCTTATCACATCATGCTTACACCGCCTACTTGTTTTCTTTGGCAATAGGATACATTGCCCGATGTCTTGCCTCTTCATCCTTAAACTTGCTATACTCAAACTGGATAAGCCATGACAATAAATTTATAGATGTGTAGAAGAGGATTTTATAAGGAGTTTAGCATGAAAGTGCTGTGACAGGGGCTGCCGGTTTTCTCGGTGGTCATCTGGTGGATATGTTGCTGGAACGTGGTGACGAGGTTCGCGCACTGGTGAGGCCGATTGAAGATGTTAAACGACTCCAGGAATTGAAGCGGGTTGAGATCGTTCATGGCGACCTGACTGATCCAGAATCACTGAAGCAGGCTGTGAAAGACATCGAATGTGTCTATAATGTTGCTGCGAAGACGGGACCCTGGGGACCGGAGCAGTTGTATTGGAATGTCAATGTGCGGGGCGTCGTCGATCTGGTTGAGGCGGCGATGGAGGCCGGAGTCCGGCGTGTCGTCCACACAAGCTCGATTACTGTGTATGGACATCATTTGCGGGGACTGGTAACGGAAAATTATCCGTTCCATGCCGAGGATAATCCCTATAGCCGTACAAAAATTGCCAGTGAGCGTTTGCTACACAATCTGGTGCAAGATCAGGGAGCGCCCGTGGTGATTGTGCGTCCCGGTTGGATTTATGGTCCTCGCGATTCGGCCAGCTTTGCGCGTTTTGTCGAGATGGTTGAATCGGGGAAGGGCTTTGTGATTGGCACGGGCCATAACGTTGTCCCACTTGTTTATGTGCGTGATGTGGCGCAGGGATTGATTTGCGCAGGCGATGCAGGCGATGAAGCGGTCGGAGAGGCCTACACAATTTCCGACGATATGCGAGTCAGCCAGGGCGAGTATTTAAATACGATCGCGGATTTCCTGGGTGTGCCTCCGGTCACGCGCCATCTGCCCTATCGTCCATTGTATACCGCTGCACGCAGTGCGGAGCTGCTTTGGAGCTCCCTGGGCAGACGAAACGCCGCTCCGCCACCCGTTACCACCTATGGTATAACCCTGCTGGGAGGGGATCAGTTGTTTTCAATTGATAAAGCTCGTCGCCAGCTTGGGTACGCGCCAGCCTACGACCTGATGCAAGGTCTGAATGAAGGAATCAAGTGGTATCGTTCCGGGCAACGTACAGGTTCTACTTCCCATGAGAAGCTGGAAGCCGTTTCCAATATTTGAGCCGGCTTCCTCTCTCATCAATTTGAGATAAATGACTACCAGGGTGCAAGATAAGCGCAAGAGATACATCCTGAAAATGGATCTGATCAGGCTTTACCAGGATGTACCTCTTTTTCTTCGGGAAGAGCCAGCTTTTCTTCGGCTGGCAAAAGGTCTGACTGGTTCTGGCGAAGATGAAACCAGTTGAGCAGATAGGCGATTGTCAGGGTGACAAAGAGTGTATCGCGCAAAATTACGGAAGGTAGGAATCCCGGCGTGCCTGCGACCTCCGTGCCATTCAAGGTAATCGCATAGAGGAAAGGATAGATAATGGAGGTCAAAAGTGAGATTGCCCCCCAGAGAAGCAGCCAGGGACGGCTATAACCCCCCGCATAGACCAGCAGAGGAATCAGCCAGATAAGATATTGAGGGCTGAACACCTTGCCCGTTGCAATAAAGACCAGGATAATTGCGATGCTCCCCTGAAGCATATTCAGCTTGCCACGCCATTGCTGGATGATTATCGCCAGCACACCAAGCAGGAAAAAGATCTCACTGACCTGAGCAACAATGTTCTTCAGGCTATTGTTTACATTGATGGAGCCGAATGTATATGTCACGGTCGTGTAGAGACCAAAGGCCTTCCCAATCCACATTATGATGCTTCCAGTCGATTCAATCTGTATTGGTCGCTGCGCAAAATAATTAATCTGGCTGAGGACAGCCCCCTTAAAGTCAATCAAAGCAAACAGGCCTGTAATGCCGAGTAGCAGCACAAAGAAAATCAGGGTATTGAGCCAGTGCCAGCGGGGAATACTTGTCAACAGGCGTTTAAGCTCGCCTGGAAGGGTTTGCAGACGTAGCTTACCAGGAAGTGGCAGGCGGCCGTCAGATCGTTGTTCGGCGATGAAAAAGATCGGGAAAAGCAAAATAGGATAGATTTTGAGCAGCGTGGCAAGCGCAATCAGGACATATCCCCAGGTCCAGTGCCCTTTTCCAGCCAGGATGATTGCCAGGAGCGTCAGACTTGCTGGCAGGAGATCAAAGCGTCCAAGGGCTGTGCCCCAGGCCCCAATAAATAAATAGAGGGCAAAATAGAACGCGCTTTTTGCGGGTCCTTGTTTCAGAAGCAATGTGTAGATCAGAACTGCGACCAGAACCATCAAGAGTGCAAACGCCACCTGGTAGTAGTGGACAGGGGCCAGAAGCGCAAGCGAGAATGGAGCCAGTGTCAGAGGTGGATATTCCTGAGGCAAAAGATGAAATGCGGCGATATGCTTGGTTGCCTCTGGTAAAAACCAGCATTGATGCGACGGTAGGAGAGATTGCGCGGACCCCCCAAACCAGAAGGTCATCACATCACATTGATAACGCGCGGCATCGTTATAGATCCAAAAAAATTGCCACGAGGCACCCACAAACATCGTGACGAGAACGAAAATAATCGGGGCATATGCATAGCGGCCATTACCTTGTATACACGAGTTCCAGAAGCTTTGTGATGGGCGCTCTACTGTTTGCTCCCGGAGCGAAATTTTTTCATGCAACATGCTAAATAAGCTTTCTCTAAAATGCCTTCCAAGATATTTTTCTATACTGTACCAGAAAATCGAGGATTGTGAAACTGAAGAAATACATCCAGGCCGTTGTCAGATCAAATATGCTGCTTTTTCTGATTGCTTCCTGGCGGAGACTGGGGAAAATAAGTAGAAGCTTGATTTGACATAGCCATTTTGTGGGTGCTACAATCCCGATTGATACATATACGTTAATTTCGGGCATTTTTCAAGGCATTTTTCATTGTAAATTACCTGTTTGCCTCCAAAAATGGCCTGGATAGCCGCGTCGTTATGTAATGTAAATGTTGATCTGCTTATTTGCAGATACAATACGCATAATTACCAACAAACTTTGTAACCAGCATAGAGATTTGCTGGTGACGTGTGGAACAATCGCCATCGTGACCGCACGTAGCAAGCCATTCAATTCGCTGAGTGAAGGCGCTTAAGAAACCAGCAGCATGGCTGCAAGCATACTCCATCTGGGGAGCTTCGAGAGCCGTTGCGAATTGTGTTTTAATGACAAGCCGGCGATGGCTCTACTCGGATAAAGAAAGGAGATGCGCTCACCTCTTTGCGACCTGAGCAGGTTCGAAAAGGCAGGGATGCGCATTCTTATTACTATGACTAGTGCTACCGAGACTCCAAAATTACAGGTGGGCGATATTGCCCCCGATTTCACATTGAAGACCAACA
>DASSXK010000076.1:0-7554 GCA_035703945.1 Ktedonobacteraceae bacterium
CCGCAAAATACACAGACTCCGCAAAAGGCGGCTCCGAAAAAGGCTACCTCTGCGACCAACACTGCCTCTAAATCTTCTGGCAAGAAAAATGGGAAGCAGAAAGTTCGCACGGTGGAGGATGTTGAACGCGATATTGAGAAGGCCGAAGCTCTTGTAAAAGAGGTCGAAGATGCCCTGGCTCAGGCCGCGCTTGAGGCTGATGCCGCCAGGCTGACCGAGCTGTCCGCTGAGTATGAGACCGCTAAACAACAGGTGGAAGCGCTACTGGTTGAGTGGGAGACGTTGGCGGATGCCGCGAGCTAAGTTGCTTCACTTATAAAAAGAGCCGCCATTCTTGATCCTGAAAAAATGATCAAGAATGGCGGTTTACTTTTTAAACCTGCTTTTCAGCGCTTAAGCTACTTTGCGATTTCGGCTTCCCATCATGAGCCCTATGAGGCCTGCGAGTGCGGGAAGCACCGCTGCCAATACCAGCAGGAGTACCAGGGTAACCAATGGCAAGAGCAGAGACGGATGGACTCCCAGTTGCGCACTGAGGCGGGTCATGCCCATACCTACAAAGACGACTACGGGTAGTCCGCCCAGAAGGAGCGAGATCACCACAACCAGCAGGAAGCGTTTGAAACCAGCTTTTGAAGCGCCGGACCAGGCATTAACCATCATAAGACCCACTCCGAAACTGGCGACTGCCAGGCCAGGTATCGACAAGATCTTTGCCGAGGCGGCGAGCATACCGAAACCCACCAGAATCATGATCAGACCCACAACTTCAAGCCCCAACCATTTTCCCAGAGGGCTGCCGGGTCGCTTACTTTCGAAGCGCGTGCTGTTTTTTAAACCCTTATTGGATGTTTCCCCTGTGGATTCAATCAGGCGAGCCATGATTGTTGCTTTGATTTCATTCGTTTCTGGATTGCCAGGATCGATTGCCAGGGAGCGATCAGCGGCAATTAACCCCTCTTGATATTTCCCCATATTTGTGAGCAGGGCTGCTTTCATGCTCCAGGCCAGGGCGTTATTGGGATTGATCTGCATTGCCTGATCGATGATACCGACGGCTTCTGGAAAACGACCGGAAGCCCCCAGAAGTTGACCTTTGAGAATCAGGGCGTCGAGATTGGCAGGATCAAATTGAATGGCCTGCGTGCACAGCCTGAGTGCCTCGGCTGGATTTTGCATCTGGAGCAGATAGCGGGCTTGTTTGAGCAGGGCGGCGGCCTGCTGCTGTTCGGGGGTCTGCCCCTGGGCCTGAGGGGTGGGTGACATCTGAGCGGTTGCGGTCGCGGCGCGGTTCCTTCCGGTCTGAGTACCTTCGGCTGTGTTCATTCGGGTGATGCCCGAGGGGAAGCCGGGAAGCGGTTGAGATGGTGGGGAGGCAGGTGTTGTGAGATCTGGATCACCAACCAGAACGATCTGACTTTGTTCCTGTCCAAAGATCTGTGGCCGTTGTGGCTCCGGCAAGACTTTGAAGAGATAGGCCTGGAGCTTTTGTAAGGTGATAAGGCCAGTCTCTTTGTCGCGGGCGGGCCCACACAACCCGAGGATCATATGGTGGACAAGCATTCCCAGGTTCTTCTCGCCGGTCTCACGGGCCATTTCATTTCCACGGCATGAGCAGAAAAAGATGCGATCCGGGTTTTGCATAACAGCCTGTAACAATTGCGGCCCCAGCAGCGGCTTCGAATCGTAAGGGGTTGCGCGGCGCGAACTCCAAAGACGCCCAGACTGAAAATGATCGAACATAACCAATACATTTGCTGCTCGGCTGCGTGCGACCGCTTTTTGAACAAGCGCGTTGATTTGAATGCCCGTTTCTGGTTGAAGGTATTGAGTATTGGCAAGTGCGAGGTAACCCTCTCCTTGACGTTCATCAAGGAAGGCATGACCCGCGAAATAGATAAAGACTAAATCGTCCGGGCCAGCCATATTGACACATGCCTGTGTAATCAGTGATTCGACGAGCTCTTTTGTTGCCAGCGAGCCTAGAATTAGCTGCACGTCGGGTGGATTCCATTTTCCGCCCTGGACGTTGACAAGCCATTGTGCCAGCGCCCTGGCATCTGTTTCAGCATAGTGCAACGGCTGAAATGTCGAGTCGCGATATTGATTGACACCTATAATGACTGCTAGGCGTCTTCCCATGCGCTGTCTCCTTGAAGAGTCGTAACTCTGAGTGTATGTGGGTGTATTGTACGATATTGTATCCCTCCTCTGGCAAAAAACAGGGGTGAATAAGTACTTTTGGAGCCTGCTCGCCTGGTAATCCGGGATTAAACAAGCTTTCAGGTTCAGGCTTATATTACTGTAATAGCGGAAAGGGCTGTAATAGCGGGGTATACTTCTCAATTTTCCAGATTTATGGTAAAATTTAAGAAATACACCAAATCATGTGTAATAATCGTCTAAATATCAGGGAGTGTCCTTATGTCTTCTGACGAGCAAGTTCTCCAAAACTGGGGGTTCATCAAAGACTATAAAGGCAACAAACAACACCTGATTGATCTGGCGATAGGAATTTACCTGGTAACATGTAATTTGATTGGATGGCCTCCAAACATACAGGAGTGTCACGATTTATACTGGAAAGCCTTACATCGCAGCATGCTTTATAAGAACATTGTACGAAAAAAGCATCACTTGAAACCGACCTTATATGAAGCATGTGCTCAGAAATTAGCGATGTACGTGCTTGAGGAAAACTGGGACTATATACGCAGATTGAGTTGTCAATAGGTTGGCCGATCTTGCGCTTGGAGAGACCAATGAAAAAGACAAAGATGAGCATGACTGAATGGGAAGCGGAAGATCGCGCCTGGGCAGCTAGCGTGCAAATTGAACATTTACTTCAGGGACTCGACGGCGATGAGTATCAGGAGGACCTTGAAAGGAGTGAGTACTTCGCAATACAGTGCCTCAATCTTCTCTCTGATAAATTTGCCATTTCAGCCCCTGCCGAGGCATTTCTCGATAACGAATAAGGCACAGCGAAAGACATGCCAGGCAGCAGATCTGAGAATTTCAATCCCTTCTTTACTGCTGCCATACTTGAGGAAATTGAGTAGAGATAGAGCATACCTGGTGAAATACCATGGATAGTTTTCCCTCTATTGCTTTTCAAACCTCTTTGAGTACAGAAGGTATTCTTTTTGGGGTCTTTGGCTTTTTATATTCTGTCTATAGTGTTTATTCGGCTGATGTGACCCCTGATAACCTCGAAAGGGCACCTGTCGTTCTTCGCTTGAGACAGGTATGTCGTGTCCTGGTGGGTATTATCCTCCTCAATGCCATCCTCACGGTTTACTCACTGATTGAGATGGATCTTCCCAGCCTTTCTGACCTGATCCTTGCCGCTGGATTTGTTGTGATCATGGTTGCGATTGTGCTTATCACCATGCTTTGGGCTTTTGTCTATATGGAGTAAACAGCCCGGGCGATATCGATAGACCGAGATTTGAGGCCTGTCGAAGTTATGATGGATCATTTTTATTGCCTCTTGCATTCCTCGCTGGCATCCTCACTTGGTCCTATTCCTGAATTGATATAATTGGAATAGGAGTACCATCATTGAAAATAACTATGTTATACTGAATTAATACTGATGCCAGTTCATATACTATAAAAAAAATCATTTCCAGCGATCCATCTTTTAGACGTAATCGGCATCCCTCAAAGAGGGATAGGAAATATGCTTGTTTCGTATGAGAAGAAGAATCGCCCTGAAGTGGAGTATTCATGCCCAGGACAATTGGCCTGACCGGAAATATTGCCTGCGGAAAAACCACAATTGGTCATATCTTGCTTGAACTTGGGGCTGAACGCTACATTGATGCCGATGCACTCGTTCACCGCCTCTATGAGGCAGGACAGCCAATCGCCATCCAGGTAGAAAAAGCTTTTGGGGCCCAAATCCTCTCTGAAACAGGTGTTGAACGTCAGGCATTGGGGAAGATCGTCTTCAATGATCCGGAGGCATTGCGCAGGCTGGAAGCGATCGTTTTTCCCGCCGTGGGTCAGGCGATGATGCATGAACTGAGTAGTATGAGCGAGTCAGGTATAGCTGTAATTGACGCTGTGAAGTTATTAGAGGGCGAAACGGGAAAATTATGTCAGAGCAGATGGATCGTCGTCTGCCCTGAAGAGCAAGAATTTAGGCGACTTGTTGCTCGTAACCGATTTAGCGCAGAGGAAGCCTGGTCCAGGATACACGCGCAGCAACCGATTGCTCCCCGTATAAAAATGGTAGATGAAGTGATTGATAATGGTGGCACAATTGAAGAGACTCGCAGCCAGGTTACAGCAGCTTTCAAGCGATTTTGCGAACGTTTCCCTGGATAGAGGAGTCTTTTTTTCATGTTTCAATCGCTGAAATTTAGGCGTATTTTAGTATGTCTGGCCCTGCTCCTCACAGGAGTGATGGGATGGTTTCTCCATGATGTGCCCTGGTCAATGATGCATGGGGACGCGGGGGCGGAAGCTATCCATTCCACGAATGGAATCCCAGATGGGAGGAATCCCCTCTCATCCAATATCACAGCGTTGCCTTCGGTGAATCCTACAATATTGCGCTATCAAACTGCTGCGCGTGCGAATTTATTACAACTGACGACCGGCCTGCGTCCAGGACGAGGGGCACCCATACCCTCGGCTGAGGATGAGCATGATTTACCAGTATCGGACGTCTCGTTTTATAACTGGCGTGGAGAGCTGCTTTCGGGCTGGTTGGCGCTGGCCAAACCAGGGGCTCCTGTCATTATCGTTGCTCATGGGACGCCTGGAAATCGCATGAGCGTGCTTTCACGGAGCGTGGCACTCTACAAACATGGGTATAATGTCTTACTTTTCGATTTTCAAAGCTATGGCAATAGCGGTGGTCAGTTCTCAACATTAGGGATGGTTGAATCGGAAGATATTCTTTCGGCAATTAATTATTTGCATGGCTTGTCTGGAACAATGTATAGTAAGATAGGTGTGCTGGGAGTTTCGATGGGTGCGACGGCGGCGGTGCTGGCGGCGGCTCGTTCGAATGACATTGATGCCCTCGTTGCGGAAAGTTGTCCTGTTGATGCGACCGCTGTGACAGCCGATGTTCCTGATAGTGCTTCGCGCCTGGCCGACGAAGAGCTAATTGAAGCGATCTATGGAGTCGACGTCACGCAGGCTCGCCCAATCGATGTGATCCAGAAATTGGCGGGGCATACGGCCCTTTTCCTGATTAATGGTGATAACGACACGACGACACCATTGGCCGGGATGCAGCAGCTCTATAATGCGGCGGGACAGCCCAAGCAATCCTGGATTGTACCGACAGCAGGTCATGCTGCATCTTTTGATGTTGATACAAGCGGGTATATCCAACATGTAGATGATTTTTTCGATGCTCATCTGCTCTGATAGCCTGTCAAAGTCCATTCGAAGCGTTGGCAAGGGGCTTGCCTCTTGCCAATGCAGAAGCCAGAACCCATCAGCAGGCTCAAGCATGAGCCAATAAGGTTGCAAGGGGCGAAATCCCTTGTCTGGGTCCAGAGCTGTTCCCTGGCCATCCCTTCCTCTCGCCTCATCGGTGTAGAGGACATCTTCTCCTATGAAGATCGTGATGTGGAAGGCCCTTGACTCGTAAGCAATGGGTTTGTAAGGGGCGAAGGCCCTTGCCTGGGTCCAGGGCTGCGCTCTGGTCGTTCATTCTCTCTATTTGGTCCGGTCTCATCTTCCCTGTTGCCACTGCAAATGGCAATGGGGTTGCAAGGGGCGAAGTCCCCTTGCCTGGGTCCAGGGCTGTGCCCTGGTCATTCCCTCCCTCTCACTTGCCGCCGCAGGCGGCACCTTTTCAATTGTTCGAAAAGAAAACAAACATATCAAAAAGCAGAGTTAACCCTATCTAACTTTCTAAGGAAAAAGCGGAAATCCTGATTTTTTGGTATATTTTTGTAACGGCATATGTTGCCACTTGACTATATACTCGTTACTTCATATAATCACTCCGTTAGCTATCCGATCTATCCGATAAACGGTTGCAAGATGCACTTTTGCCTGTCGGTTTAAGCAGAAGATCAAGTGGATGGGTGGGTTGAGAACTAGAGTCAACAGTGAGGTCTCAGCAGAAGCACTTTCATCATGAAACGAAGTCTGGTGAGATTTGGTGAAATAGGGACGTAGTAGTGTGTATGCGGAAGGGATATTATTATTCATTCTTGCTAAGCGCCCCATTGGCTCGAGACTTATATGTTTGGTATTGCTGAAGGAGGCTGACTACATTATGCAGCGAAGTTGGTCACGTATTTTTGCCCTGGCATTGGGTATTCCAATGTTGCTGGCAATGCTTGCCGCGTGTGGCTCCGGTACCACTGGTTCTGGTACAACTGCCACAAACAGTGCTGGCTCGACAACAATTAAAATCGCAACCGAATTACCCGTTTCTGGTAAGGACACCAGCAGTGGTAAACCTGCTGAAAATGGCGCTCATTTTGCCGTTGATGAAGCGGTAAAAAACAAGACGATCCCCGGTTATAACCTCGTATTTGACCCCAAAGATGATGTGGGCCCGAGCGGATCTCACGATCCGGCTGTTGGTCAGAAGAACGTTACCGATCTGATCGGTGATGCACTTGTAGCCGGTATTGTTGGACCATTCAACAGTAACGTTGCAAAGTCGGTTATGCCAGTTGCTAACCAGGCTCCAATTGCTCTTATTAGCCCTTCTAACACAAACCAGTGTTTGACACAGAGTTCGGCCGCTGTGGGTTGTGATGGTGCCAATAACCTGATCCCTTCACTGCGTCCTACCGGTAAAGTCACGTACTTCCGTATCGCGACAACCGATGACCATCAGAGCACCGTTGCTGCTGACTTTTTGTTCAAACAAAAACACCTCACCAAAGTCTATGTCATTGATGATACCGAAGTTTATGGTCTTG
Source organism: Ktedonobacteraceae bacterium (assembly GCA_035703945.1). Taxonomy (GTDB): domain Bacteria; phylum Chloroflexota; class Ktedonobacteria; order Ktedonobacterales; family Ktedonobacteraceae; genus DASSXK01. The sequence goes on from DASSXK010000076.1 coordinate 6,912, forward strand.
GTATTGCCAACGGCTTTGAAAAAGAGTGGAAGAACCTTGGAGGAACAGAGCTTGGTCGCAAGAGCGTTCCTAGCTCAACGAACTCCTATGTTTCACTGCTCACTCAGGTTGCGGCAACTCATCCTGATGTAATCTTCTTTGGTGGAACCTCTTCAACCGGTGGTATTCAGATTCGCAAGCAGATGGGCCAGGTTCCTGCTTTACAGAATGTGGCTTATGCTGGTGGTGATGGTATCCAGACCAACGACTTCCCAACCACCATTGGCTCTGGCGGCGGCCCATCCTATTCGACCGTTGCGGCTGTAAATGCCGATAGCATTCCTTCGGCGAAGAGCTTTATTGATAGCTACAAGACAACCTATGGCGCTTCGGCCTATGGTGCTTATAGTGCTGGTGGTTATGACTGTGCTAAAATTCTGATCAACGCAATTAAAAAGGTTGTGATTGATGAGAAAATCAGCACGCCTAAGGATGCCAGCGATACCACACAGGCCAAAGTCTTCCGTCAGGCTGTGATTGATGCCATTCAAGGCACCGATTATACCGGCGTGACGGGTCACCACACCTTCGATAGCAATGGTGACACGACAAACAAGGTTATCTCGATCTATCAGGTTGCTGAGGACAAGGGCGCTCCCGCCTG
>DASSXK010000157.1:0-6901 GCA_035703945.1 Ktedonobacteraceae bacterium
TCGCGAGCAATCTGCGAGCACATACCCCTTATCATCGGCACCCAGGCCAACCACCACAATCCCAGCTTCAGCAGGATCTTCTGAAGTTTCAAGCGATGCAGCGGGAGGATCAACTGCAACCACAATCCTCTTTAACTCAGAGTGTTTGACTACACGAAAATCGTCAATCCACTGCCGTTTCCAGAGTGCTCCATCAATATCATCAATGAGCTCTCCATCCAATTCCTGACGCCCGAGCCTGGTCCCGAGATACCGGCGCTCAATTTCCCTGATAAATTTATCCGAGAGATTATCCTGATTATCTCGCGTCCTTCCTCTCGTCACCACCGTATCAGGATCGGCCAGCAACGCTTTCATAGCCTTTGTATTGCGTGGCGTGGTTGTGACAATACACTGAGGAATAACCCCTGGAGCTGGCTCAATACGAAGTCCAAACTGAAGCTGATCCCAGGAGTCATCATACTGCCAGGCCGCTCGCTCATCGGCCCAGGCAAACGAGTGTTGAGGGCCACGCAACTGATCAGGCTCATCAGCGCTATAGGTAGTGGCATAACTACCGTTGGGCCACACCAGGAGGCGCTGAGAGGGTTTATACTCAGGCATGAAACGCTGAGAAGAGCAAGCGAGAATGCCACTCATGCCTTTGACCATGACATCGCGCACATCAGCAACCGTTCGGCCAACCAGCGCAATATGACATCCTGGATAGGCGCGCGCTTTCTCGATAACCCATTCCGCACCAGTTCTGGTTTTGCCCCATCCTCGCCCAGCTCGCGTGACCCAAACAGACCAATCACCGGGAGGCGCGAGCTGATCATCCCGTGCCCAGGCCGCCCAGGTGTATTTGAGCCGTGCTGCTCGTTCTTTGGAGAGCTTTTTAATGTACTCGTATTTTCGCGCTTTTGACCAGGAAGCAAAAGCGCGAAAGAGCTTTAATTCTTGCTCAGCAGTAAGATGTTCCTTAAGAAGTCGGCTCTTTATTTTCATTGGCTATAGCCGCTGCCAAACCAGCAAGTAACTCTTCTTTATCGCGCGCATCCTGCTCCGCCATCTGAAGCTTCATATCAATCTGATGTTTCTCTTTGTACTCGGGGAGGTTGGCGCGAACATAGAGAGCAGCAAGGGAATCAGACCATTTATGCACAGTCAAACGCTCATCGTTCTCATCGAGAGCAACACGTCCCTGCGCAACAACTGGCTCATCCCATCCGAGAATACCACGCTGGAAAATTGATTGACGAGCAATATCATGTGTTCGCTCTACAGCAGCGTCCCAAGCTTCAGAAAATTTTTTATCCTGCTCTTTCCATCGGTAGACAGTTGCATGCCCGATAGAAGCATAATCACAGGCACCAGTCACATTATGACAGCGAGGAAGCGCTTCCAGAAACCATTGTTTCGCAAGCGCTTTATGTTCAGCAGATTTTGGGCCACCTGATCCCCATGGGGCTATAGGTGTCTCTCTGTCTCTCTGCTCTTCCATCTGCTTCCCTCCAACTACCTCGCTGCCTGGCTTTTCCCAACATCATCAGCCCCACATCCAGTCAGGCAGCTTACCGAAAGTATACCATAACCATTTGATTATAGAAATAAAGCAGCCAGGATGAAGATTTCAGGACAGACAGGAAACGGATTGGAGGCGAATCACTGGCTACTGCCTCCCAGTATAACATCGCCTTTTTAGATAACACAATGCTTATCTCTACAAGCCGCTTTTCCAACTGTCGAAACCGTCGAACCACTGTCGAAACTAGCTTCGACACATGTTAACCAGCTTCTCAAGCCATTTCATAACCAACTGTCGAAAGTGTCGAAGACATTCCAAAAAAAAGAACAAAGCAGGGGGAGAGGAGAAGATTTCCAAAAATATAGTTCAGTTTATTTTGACAGAGCAGAAAAAAAGAAAAATCAGAGAACAGTTGTTCTCTGACGAACTGCGAAGTGTCGTTTATAAAAGCCATTTTTGACTCTTATAAATTAGTTATACCTAGGGATAATATAATATTATAACAGGTTGTCAATAGAGAAATTTCGTTCTAAGATTTGTTCTCTTTTTGTTCCACATCTTCCCCCTGCTTTGTCACAATTTCAAAAGAGAATTTTTTGATTTTTTCTTGTACCCCTTTCGACACATCGCCAGTTCGGTCACTTCGTCACTTTTTTGTGTCAGCTCCCCCTGCTCTGATTGAAAATTCATTTTTTTTGCAGGGTGCTTCGACACATCGACAGTTCGACGTTTCGTCAGTTATTTGAGCAAAGAGTTGTTCGGAAATGTAGCAACCAGGGGCCTGTTAGAACGCTACATTTTAAGGGTACTCCGGCGGTGTAGCTCAGTCGGTAGAGCAAGGGACTTTCAGAAGTCGTATAGACACAGAGAAGCCAAATTATGCTATACTTTGCATTGTTAAGAGTCAGAAGCGGTCAAGATAGGTCAGAAATAATTGTGACACAGAAAGTAGGCTCTGTGACACCAACACACCTCAAAAAAGCTCGCAAAATAAAATTGGCTCAACAGTGCAAATGCGCTGCTAGAGCCAACTGAAAGAGTAGCGGTGACAGGACTTGAACCTGTGACACAGGGCTTATGAGTGGTTACTAGAGAGGTATTCTGACACGTTTGCTGGTATCTTTGCGCTTCTGATCTACTCTTAACGCAAATTGCATCGAAGATGAGATGATTTGTAACCAGGAGTCATAAGATGGTCGCAGCAAAGTCAAAAACGGTGTTAGCTGCGCTTGCTGAATACGAGTATGTCATCATGGAACTGGCAGACTCTACTCAGCAGGGGTACAAAACGCGCCTTGGTCGCTTTGCTCGTTGGTGTCAGACAAAACGGCTCTTTTTGAAGTCATTGACGCCTGCAATAATCGCAGGGTATCTTCAGGAATTGCGAAAGCCGTCTGAGAGGACAGGTGATCCCCTTTCTACGTACACCCTTCACGGTCATATGCGAGCAATCCGCGCATTTTTGTACTGGTGTGCGAAACCTCCCCAGAAATATTTGTCTCTAGAGGTGCCTCAGAATCTGGTGATGCCAAAGGTGGATATTAAAGTTATCCAACCTTTTCAGAAGGAACATATTACCCGGATTCAGGTTGCCATTACGCACAATCATTTTCCGATAATGGTTGCACGCGATAAAGCGATTTTTGCTGTTCTTCTTGATACGGGTATTCGAGCTGCTGAATTGTGTGGGTTGTTGCTGGAGCATGTCTATATTAGCCCACAAGAAGCCTATATCAAAGTAACTGGCAAAGGGCGGAAACAACGAGAAGTACCATTAGGAAAGAAATCTCGGCTATTATTGCGTGAATACATCAAACACTATCGACCGCAGAGCAGCGCTCCCGAAGTTTTTCTTGGGCATAAATTTGACCATTCTTCTTTGACAACGAATGCTTTGCGTCAAGTTATGCGACGCTGGTCACATCGGGCAAAGGTTTCATTAGATCTCTGTCATCCTCATACGTGTCGGCATACCTTTGCCATTAATTTCTTGCTTCAGGGGGGAGATCTCTATGTGCTCTCTCGCCTACTGGGTCATAGCTCGGTTGCGGTAACCGAGGTGTATCTTCGTGCGGTGGAAGCATTGCAGGCAAGAAAGATAGGCAAATCCGTTCTGGATAATTTGTGATTCTTTTTGCTTTCGACGGTTCGACACTTCGTCAGTTTGCCTATGCGAGCAGGTGAGAAGCTAAACGAGCACTGCCGAAGGTGGTTTTCGACAGTTTCGACGGCGTTCGACACTTTAAAAAGGAGCCAGGCCGCGCTCCAATTCACGCGCAGAGCGGCCAATGCCCCTCAGATTTGTAACGAACAGAGCAGGGGGAAGTATAGGAAAGGAAGGTTCCTTGAAATGAAGACAGCACATTTGTATGGAGTAAGCGCGATGCTGATGGTGATGGCGCTTCTCGCCTGGTTGTTTGCGGCCTGGCTCTGGTGGATTGGTTTGTTTCTTTTGGTAAGCGGCGCGCTCACTATTGCTATCGGGCTCTTTCGTTTATGGGCTCCTGCCTATGTGCAGGTGGCAGCTCACAGACATACTCAGGCACTTGCCTGGCAGTCAATAGCGCTGCAGGAAAGGGTTCTCGCCCATGGCGAACGCCATGGGGCAAGCATCAAGCGGGATAGCAATGGAACGATCGAAGTCATGATTGAGGCTAGGAGCAAGCCAGCGCAGCTTGCTCCTCCAGTGGTAGACAGCGAGCCTGGTGCGATCCCGTTGTCTGTGCGCTATGAAGAGATCCAGAGTCAGATTCCGCGTGGCCATGCGCTGTTGGGTGTCTCTGAGAATGGCATCGAGACGTGTGACTTTGGCCATCTGCTGACGATGTGGATTTGTGGGGGCAGCTCCACTGGCAAGAGCAACACGGTTGCAATTAAGCTGGACGAGGCCATTCAGCTTGGGCGCGACATTGGCATTATTCTCATCGATCCTCATGCTAGGAAAGAGGATAGCTTGTATCACAAAATCCGCTGCTATGAGCATCGCTTCTTGTTGCCAGTAGCGGTCAACGAAGACGATATCTTGCAGGCGCTGACTGCTTTTAAAGAGGAGTTCGAGCGTCGCCTGGAGGTTGGCTCTGGCGAGACAGATATCCTGCTGGTGGTCGACGAAGTGTCGAATGTGGTGGACAGCGATAACGAGGAGATAGGCAAGCTCATTAAGAAGATTGCGCGAATTTGTGGCCAGGAAGCACGCGGCTTCGGCATGTTTGGTTGGTTCATTAGCCAGGATGCGGCTGGCCTCGCCTGGCTGCGCAAGCGAGCGATGACGGTCATCACGCATAAATTGAATATGATGAGTGAGCGGAAGCTCGCCTGCAACGAAGATATGGAGCTGGCGCGCTCGATGGATCGCTGGCCGATTGGCCGTGTGGCGGTGTATGGTCTGCATTTCACTGGCACACTGGTCGCGCAGATGCCAGTGAAGACCGCTCGCTATGACGAGGGCGAGAAAATCTATCCGTCTGGTTGGATGGAACCCTTACAGCTTCGTCCCCCTGCTTTGTTTGATGAGGAAGACCAGGAGGCCCAGTTTCCTCATTCTGAAGGCAATCTGAGCACAGAAAAATTTTTTTTGATGGACGACCGGGACCACTCAGATGAGCGTCAGAATCGGCTCTCAGACAGTCAGGACTTGAGGTCTAGCGAAGGACCGAAGGAGTATCGATTGAGCGATCTGGAGACGGAGCAATTTCTGACTGCGTATCGAGCTTCAGGCAATATTGAGAAATCACTCACAGCCCTCGGGCGAGGAAGCCGGTTTAAGCCACATGCGCGTGAATTGATTAAAGCTCATGGGTTGAGAAAGGAATAAAGTGATGACACAGAAACAGAAAAGCCGGAGTTGGCTCTATAATCTGATGCATAGTTTGTATATCACTTCTGCCTGGGATTGGTTTCTTGAATTTTGGGGGCGTGCCGCTGAAGCAGTTCTGGTTGCTTCAGTTTTGTATAGCTCAGTCAAACTTTTGCCGATGGTTCGTATGCCTGCTGGTCTGGATGTGGTGGTGTTTATTGCGCAATTTGTTGCGCTTGACGTGGGCGGCCTTTCGCTGGTCAAAATGGCAAGGCACGCACGCCTTGATGGTCATGAGAAAGCTGCAGTTGGAGCTGAACGACTCAGCAGGGCATTGATCAGTATCATGATTGCTGGTGTAGTGGTCGTCGTGTTGGAACAGATTATCACGTTTGATCCAGGGGTGAAGCTTGGGATTGATTCCACCTTGCTTATCGCTCGTTCCATTCTAGCGGTGTTGTATTCACATGTGATCCATGCGTTAAAAGCAGAAGATAGGGAGCTTACTTCAGTGCCAGGCACAGGGTTTGACCTGGCGATCTCCTGGACCCTAGCAGCGTTGGCAGCACAAAATCAGCAGCTTATGAGCGATCTAGCTGCGTCGAAGGCCAGCTCGGCTTCGCAGTTCGCGCAATTTACCCAGGAGGTGGCCAGATTGAAGGCAGAGCAGGGGGAGATGTTGAGTGATTTTTCTGCTCGCCAGGAACAGGCACTTGTTCTGTTTGAAACAGAACAGCAGAGTTTGGTGACTTCTCTGCAGGAAGTACAAAATGCCATCCCAGTTATTGATTCTGACGCAGTGGTTCAGATGGTTTTGACGCATCTGCAAGAACAATTTGACGCATGGAAACAGGAGCAGATCTCTTTGCGTCAGGAAGAGATGACACCTCAACTTGACGCACCGAAACCAGCGCGAAAACATGCGTCAAAATCGCATGCGTCAGGCCAAAATGACGCATCCACAAAGATTATCACCATGCGTCAGCCGAGTACGTCAACGACCGATAAGAAAGCAGCGATCCATCAGCTACTGGAGCAGGATCAGAGTCTTTCAAGCTATCGAATTGCGGCCCTGGTTGGCTGCTCAGAAGCAACGGCCAGACGCGTCAAAAATGAGTTTGTTGACGCATGTTATGACGCATCTCAACAAGAGGATGATACAGGTAAACATGACGCATCTGAGCAAGTGGTTTGACGCATTTTGAGTATGCGTCAATGACGTACCTCAAGTAGTGAAAAAGAGATGCTCCACCAAGCGGAGCATCTCTTTTTAATCTTCAGGGTCAGGAACGCTTTCTATCAGTTCGCTGGCATCGACCTGGAGAGCTTTTGCTAATTTGTCGAGAGTGAGCAAGTCAATGTCTCGATAGGGATTGCGATAGATGAGGCGGATAGTGTTATAGGCCAGGCCGCTATACTTCGTCAGCTTGAGCATGCTCATGCCTTTGGCTTTAGCCACATCTGCTACTTTGAGCCGTATCATTTGTTAGACACTTTCATTTGCGTGATACGGCGGATTCTAGCAGCCTGGGAAGCCTCTTCAGAGCTATCATTTGCAAAGGACTGGCATTTACTAGGGAGTACCTAGCAAATGATAC
>DASSXK010000233.1:0-14428 GCA_035703945.1 Ktedonobacteraceae bacterium
GGCCCGCGATTTTCACAAGCCGCCCCAACCATGGTTTGCCGGGAAGAATCATCAGTAGCAAGCAAATGTCCGAACTGGCAACCTGGCTCAATACAAACGACGACCAGCCCGCCATCATAGTGAGTTCCGTTCCTGTTCTGCTACCACCCCTGATTGGACTGGCAGAATATATGATGGGAATACGCCCGTTCCACAAAAGCCCTGCTCCCCTGCGCTGGCTGGGAGAGCAGCTTGAAAAGTTCCAACAAACCGTCGCGGCCCGTACAAGTTTTGACCATTGGCCCGTTTTTCCCGCAAGCTGGCAGGAATTTATCCAGCTTCTTGGCAAGCGCAAACATGATCTATTGATCCTTTCTGGTGATGTGCATTTTTCTTATGCGATGGAGGCCCGCGCAACAGCTAGAGGGGCAGTAGCCCGCTTGCTTCAGTTTGTGGCATCACCAATTCAGAACCAGCTTGACGCGGGCAGCTTAAAGCTGATTAGACGTCAGGCTCACCTGCATAGCGTCAGGTACGGCGGTATCCGCTCGTGGGTTTTGCCGCTGGTGGGAGTCCGCAAGAAGGATCACTACTCGACACACTACATCTTGAAAAATACGCTTTCATTCGTCAACATTAAACGTAACCAGCAACAAGTCTATACCTTCACCCAGGAATATATGAGTCCTGGCCCCAGCAGCCTCGAAAGCCAGGGACAGACGCTTCCCTGACATCCATAAAAAAAGAGAGGATCAGGAGCTATGCGAAAGCTTTCCTGATCCTCTCAATAGAGGCATAACGCGTATATTTATTATTTGCCGTATCCCGTCAGCTCCACATAACCTTCGCCATCAATCGGCCGGCCCCCAAACTTGCCAGTGATATTGACCGCTCCCTCCCAGTACGTATTGCCGGTTGAGTTTAAAACTACCAGTTCCTGATCCTTGAGTTGCGGATTCAATGTCAGATCCGCCTTCACCAGTGGATCATTAATCTCAACTCTCCATCCTGAAGGATAGGTCGCCCCTGTTACTGGACTGGTCCAATGAGCCAGCGGTGTACTTTTCAAAGATGAGCCTGGCAGTAACACATCTTTACCATCTGGCTCGATCACTCCCACATATGTTGAAAGCACCTTACCGCTGGCATCACGAATCACATACAACATCATTTCGGTATTGTTCTTCAACTGAATACTGTACCAATCCCAGCCTCCACCACCAAGCGTCAGGAAATTTCCCCACTGATGATCCATCCAGGCCTGGCCCGTTACTTTCAACGGCTGGTTGTGGTCCAACAAGGTCCCGCTCAGCTCCATTCGTGTTCGCGAATAATAATAGGAAAAGCCACCAAGACCGTAGGTTATCAAGCCATTGCCGTTATGTAACGTTGGCGGCTTCACAGCATGGAGTTGAAGCTGGATCGCATAATCCTTCATTGAGGCCTGGAGCTGGTCATTGCCATTCAGCCCTTTGATCGACCAATCGGCCACATGCAGATCCATCCCGCTTGTAGAGGTACCATTGGGCAGGATCGCATCCGGCTCGGTCACGCTCCGCTGATCATAGTGAAATTCACCACGGTTGACATCAGTAATCGCGAAATGGGCCGGGTAGATCGGCGGCAGGTTGCTGCGGAGAGCCTGAAAGAAAACCAGCTCAAATCCATAGGTATGTTTCTGTCCGTTTGGTAACACCGCCTGCATGTGGCCGGTATAATACCACCATTCGGTCAAATCACGATGCGGAGCCTCATCCTGCGGAAAACGCACCGGAGGCAGCTTTACAGCCGGTTCCTGGGCCTGCACCACCGGCAACTGCTGATTCGTCGAGGCAATTCCTGGAAACGAGCACGCGCTCAAGAGACCAATCATACTCAGCAAGAAAAATCCGAGCATCCAACGTCGCTGCTTCATCGTCGCCCTCCAATCTCTGCATCATCTTCTGAACGGATCACATCAAGCGTTCCGCCAGAATTCGGCCCGGCAGAGCTTTCTATTCCAATACCTTTCAGCGAGCCAGGAGGATGACGTTGCACACCCACAAAAGGCAACCACCAGTTTAGATTACCAAGCAGACGCATTGTAGCGGGCACCAACAACCCTCGTACCAGCGTGGCGTCTAATAAGACCGCCAACGCCATACCAAGCCCTAGCGCCTTTACAAGTATCATATCGGCGGTCGCAAAACAGGCGCTCACAACGATCACAATCACAGCGGCGCTGGTAATAATCCCACCGCTTCGCTGCAAACCCAACGCGACCGCCTGCGAATTATCGCCTGTCTGCCAGAAGGCTTCCTGAATTCGCGAAAGCAAGAAGACTTCGTAATCCATCGACAGACCAAAGAGAGCGCAGAATAAGAGAATTGGACTCGATGCCTCTACGAAACCAAGCGGCGTGAAATTCAGCAACTGGTGTAAAAAACCATCCTGAAAAATCAGGACCAGTGCGCCATAGCTTGCCAGGATCGAGAGGGTATTCATGATAATCGCCTTGAGCGGCAGCAGCAAAGAGCGGAATAGCAGCAAAAGCACAATATAGGTTGTGATCGCAATAATCAGGACCGCTATCGGAAAATCCGTGTAGAGCGAATTAACATAGTCAATGTTGCCAGCCGTCCCACCATCGACAAGCACCGTCACGCCACCGCCCGGCCTGGTGTTGCGAATCGTCTGCACCAGAGCTTCCGAGCGTTGATCCAACATCGTATACTTGCTAATTACCTGGAACATCACGGTATTGCCAGAAACCGTTGACTTCAAGTACGCCGACAGGTAGGGATCAGCAATCAAGTTGGGATGAGAATAGAGCAGTTGATATTGGGCCAGCGTAAAGCGCGGATCAGCACTTACCACACTATCAACACGATCAACTCGCGGGTCCTCCTGAATACGCCGGGCGTAGTCATATAGCTTCTGAATATTCGCGGGCGACAGCGCATCCCCCTGCGTCTGAACCGCCATCAAAATGGGAGTCGTCTCGCGCTCATTGAAACGCGAAGTCAGCAGATCATACGAGGCTCGCGAGGGAGCCGTGGCCGGGAGTATCGAGGCATCAGGCGCGGAGAAACGCACCCCCAGAAACGGCAGACCAAAGGCCACCAACACCAGCAAGACGGGGAAGAAGACACGCAATGGATAGCGCATCACAATCTGTGAAAGACGATACCAGAAGCCATGATGCGGCTCTTCCATCGTATCAACGATCCTGGCTGGACGCCACCAGAGGCGGGGGAACATCACCGGCAACATATTCACGCGTGTTCCAAGGATTGCCAGCGTGGCAGGCAAGAGCGTAATCGCGGCCAGCACCGCCAGCATCACAACCATAATGCCGCCCAGGCCAACGGAGTGGAGCATATTGATATGGAAAAATGTCAGCCCCGTCAGGCCAATCGTAACCGTCAGACCCGAAAAGGCCACCGCTCGACCAGCCGTCGCGACGGTAATCATGACCGCCTCATCTACAGCTTTTCCCTTCTTTAACTCCTCACGGAATCTGCTGACCATAAAGAGCGAGTAATCAACTCCCAGTCCCAATCCAAACAGGGTTGTAATATTCAGCACAAAAATGGAAAGCTCGGTCAGATGGCCCAGCCAGAAAACCAACGCCAGCGCAATTATCACAGATGCCCCTCCGACCATAGCCGGGAGTATCGAGGCCACCACCGATCGAAACACCAGCAGCAGTGCAATCACAGCGAAGGGAAAAGCCAGCAGTTCAGCCCGGCGCAAATCATTTTCACTGACCGCTTGAATATCTTCATAGAAGACGGGTCCACCGCCAATATGCGCCTGAAGGTCCGGCACAGCCTGCAATCGTTGCTTCAGGTCCGGAAGCAGCTTGGCCGCCGTATCGGGATCGGATTTCAGCAAAATATTTACATAGGCTGCATGCCGATCGGTCGAGATCTGGCGCGGATTATCCGTATAACTGACTACGCCCGCAACTTCAGACCAGTTCCGGATTCGGGCAAGCGCCTGCTGACTCTCTTGATAAAACTGCGGACTCTCAACGTTGTACTTTCCGCTGCTAAAAATCACCTGCGCAATCGTCTGATTCAGATGCAACTTGTCAACCAGCAGATTGATCGCCTGCGTTGATTCTGCATCAGGGCTGGAGAAACCACCCGACTTCAAGACCTGGCTGGCTTGAGGAGCAAACGGCAAGGCAATCGCAATTACGAGCAACCATCCTCCGACAATCCACCAGCGAAAGCGGGTTGCCAGCTTGCCCAAAAGGTAAAACATGATGAAACCTTTCTCGAAAGAAACCGATGTGCTGAAGATAGATATCGACGAAAAGCACTTTTATTCTCTTGCTATTGAAAGACGTTAAAAGCCAACCGAAAGGGGAAATAACTCCTGGCCCTGCGCCCATTCTATCTCGACGTGAAGCGCAGAGTATCGTATAATAAAGGTGTCCTCACCGATAATGCATTTCTTTTCGTATATATAGTATTGATTAGAAAGCAGTTACGCCCGGGTGTCAAGAGCAATTTTGAGAGATAGATGGTAACGAGGTCAATCCTCCACGTTCCAGGCTTGCAAGACGCACCTGTAGATGCCCCGGTAATGTGCATATTCCTGCTGGCAGGTTCAGCAAAAACAAGGAACCTGGTACCCACAGCAGTGTTCCTGCCGTATGAGCTAAAATTCATTCCAGCTACGGCAGTTCTACGTCCTCATAGAGGGAGTGTCAACCTATGGCAAAACAGACAACAATACACAAAAAAGCTGAGAGCGAACAAGAGAAATCATTTAAGATGATTACGGTCAACCGCCAGGCCTATCACGAGTATACGATTGAGCGTACCGTCGAAGCCGGGATCTCACTGGTCGGCACCGAGATAAAATCTATCCGAGCGGGAAGAGTAAACCTGCGCGGCGCCTATGCGATGGCCCGTAAAGATGAAATCTGGCTGGAAAATGCCCACATCGCCGTTTATGAGCAGGGGAACCGCTACAATCATGAGCCGATGCGCAACCGCAAACTCTTGCTTCATCGACGCGAGATCGACCAACTCATGAGCAAAGTCTCAACCAAGGGTCTCACGCTGGTCCCACTTAAGTTGTACCTGAAAGGCGGCAAGGCAAAAATTGAACTCGGACTCTGCCGTGGTAAAAAATTGTATGATAAACGTGCTTCCATCGCCGAGCGCGATGTCAAACGCGATATGGAGCGTGTTCTGCGCAATCGCTGAGGCACCCCATCCATACAATGAACGTCCGCGTATCAAATAGAAAAGCCGTAGAAAGAGTAGCAGACAGATCAGCCTTGCCGCTCTTTCTATACAATCTGAAAAGGATTTCTAGATGACCCAATCAGAGCAGAAATACGAACAGCAGATAACACCCGAAGAACTGGTCGAAACGACAGAGAAATCAGGTATCTTTCAATTGCTTGGCATCAAGCTAGATATCAGCCAGCCCGGTTCCCTGAAGGTCCAGATCAATGTTGATGATCGCCTCTTCCACGCCCAACAAATCGTACACGGCGGCGTTATATTCACACTCGCCGATACTTCGATGGCCCTGGCACTGCTGGCCGCCGTCCCTCAGCAAACACGAGTCGGCACAATCGAAGCGAAAATCAACTTCCTGCACCCCGTTCGCAGCGGCGAGCTTTCCGCCGAGGCCGAAATTATTCACCTCGGTCACTCGACCGCTGTGATGGAGGCAACAGTCCACAATACCCACGAGAACGAACGTCTCGCGGTCGCACGTGTGATGGGTACCTTCAACCTGGGCCGTCTGAAACCCGTCGAGAATTCAGAGAAATCCAGCTAACCACGCCCTTTCGAGAGCCGCCCTGGGACGCGACCAACGGGCAAATTCCCAACTCTCACCCTGCTTCTGAGCCCAACTTGATCGCGTCCACACATCACCTTCATGCAAAAAAAGCATTGGACAAAACAGGACGCCCTCCTCTATAGTCCAATTAAATGGATAGCAATTATCAAATACGTAAACAGGAGTAGTTTTATGTCAATTAAAGGTGTGCATCATGTCCAGGTGACAATTCCTCGGGATGCAGAGGACGAGGGGCGGCACTTTTATTGTGAAGTGCTTGGTTTGAAAGAAATCGAGAAACCCGAACCACTGCAAGGACGTGGTGGTTTCTGGCTTGAAGTCGGAGATCGCAATGTCCATGTCGGGACTGAAGATGGGGTAGATCGGTTGACCTCGAAGGCCCATATCGCCTATCAGGTCGAGGATATCAACGCCTGGCAGCAGCGACTTGAGCAAGCAGGTATCAAAATACTGGACTCGATACCCCTCCCAGGCTTCGATCGCTTTGAGTTCCGCGATCCCTTTGGCAACCGGATCGAATTTATTCAGCCGGTCTCGTCACGTTAATCTATCGGGCCATCCAATAAGAAAGGCCTAACCAGCTAGGCTGCGTAGCGATTTCTCAGGGAGAGCTTCTTTTCTTGCCAGACCAACCAACCAATTGATAGAAATGCAATGCAGCCTAGCAACAGACTAAAGTAGATCAGCCCATCAAATCCCCACTGGTGGGCAAAAACGCCTCCCATGCCATTCCCTAGCAACTGCCCCAGACCAAGGAAAATTGAATACAAACCCATAAGCATTCCTCGATCTTTGGCCGATTCCTCAGAAATGTCAGCCAGATAGGCCAGGGCGGCAGGTGCAAAACCACTGATCGCAAAGATACCTGCTAACAACAGCGGCAACCAGGCCAGAATCAGGATATTGTTCCCTTCGCCACGATGATTGATGCCAGTCAGGGCAATACACACCAGGAAAATCCCCAGCACAGCCATTAGCATTAAAGTCAGGCGCTTGATGCGATTCAGGAAAAAGGCCCAGAACAACAAACTCAAGCCAAAAACCAGCACCAACCCACCTAACACAAGACTCAGCCGGCTCCCATGGCCGGTCATGCTCCCAATCAACAACTGGTGTGTATCGTGATGCGGCATCGACAGAAGAAATGGGAGCAGCGAGGTCAACCAGACCCCCAGCAACGCGCACACACAAAGCCAGGCCGGTACAAATGCAACCAGACGCGGAACACGCAAGAGTCGCCCATACCGTTGCAGTTTTCGTCTCAGGCTGGCATGTTCAATCAATTGGCGAACATCTGGCGTCAGCAGCATAGACACCAAAACCACCAGATAAAATACCCCAACAAGTAAGAAGGCATAACGCCCCAGGCGCTCCCAGGCAAACCCACCCAACACAACGCCGATTGCCAGTCCGCCACTGGTTGCCAGTTCATAGAAACTCATAACTCGCATGCGGCGTCCACGATTCTGCGCCGTGAAATCCGCCAGGTAACTCAATGTCGCGGGCACAAAGATCGCTGAAGACAGCCCGGCTATCACCTGCAATATCAGTAAATAAAGCAACGGGGAAGTATTTGGAGTGAACGGAAGCAGCGTCACTTCAATAAAACCCAGTGCAGGCCCAAGCACTAGAAAACGCTTTCGACCCCATTGATCAGATAGCGCCCCCATTAGAGGTGCCAACACAAGCTCTGTGATATAGAAAGCAACCGCCAGCAATCCCACTTCAATACTGGTAATCGCATGACCGGCATGATTTGAGAGATGCGCCAGTAATAAAGCCAGCATCACAGTAACAGAGCTCGCTCCGATGCGCAAGAAAGCGGTTCCGATGATCAGCGGTATCACTGATTGCCGAATATATTTATTCATCCTTGCTTAACGAAGTTGAGGAATAATGCAAAACTCGATCCTTTCGTTGATTGCGGAGAGTCCATAAACCAAGCAAACAACCTGCCAGAATAAAGAAGACCCCTAGCAAAAGCAGTCCAAATAGCGCGATATGGATGGTATCCGCCTGAAACGCGACTGCCACGAGTATGCTCGAGATACACATATAACGTAGATCCTTTTAACCCAACTGCTATTCGCAGCGAAACTCACATGTTACGACGACATCTAAACACGAAAAGTAACGATGTTTCTGAACCGGAAGAGGTTATAACTACTTCTATGTTACAACGATTCGCAAGAAATCCAGCCCAAACACAGCCAGGAGCATAAAGACCCTACTAGAAAATGACTATATTTATCTTTCAGGATGGCAAAAAGATATAGACCGCTTGCTCTGGCTGCTTGCAGTCAGGAAGAAGCGGCAAAGAAGAAATATTGATTCAGAATAGGATGGTTTCACACGACCGAAGCCAGGCTAGCTCAGGCTATCTGATCCACCGGCTTGAGTACCTTCTCATAGATAAGCAAGTGCTGAACCACATGCATTCCACTATTTTGATAGAGTTCGATCGCCCCATCGGGGTTCTTCATATCCACACCGAGAGCAATCTGACGAATCCCTCGTTGATAGAAATCATAGAATGCTTGTTGTAATAACGCTTTAGCGAGTCCTTTTCTGCGCCATGCCGGAAGAACACCAATCACATGCACCCAACCCTTCTCTCCTTCGACATCACAAAACTCGGCCCCAACTATCTCTCTGTTAACTGTTACAAGATACCACATGCTCCTATCAAATGTAGTATCTGCCATCGCAACACGCGAGAGACGCGTTACGTGCGCAACCTCGGCCTCCCCCTGCCCCTTGAAGGACTCCGCAAAGACCTGCAATGCCGCCTCTTCATCCTGACCCCTCTGAAAGGGCTTCAAAGAAATTTCTGGCGGCCAGACAGGCCGCGTAGGAGGAGCAGATAGTGTGATCTCCATCTGCCAGAAATGTTTCGCCAATTGAAAACCAACCTTGTCCAGGTAAGCCTGTGACGCCTGATTAGCAGTCTCAGCGGAATTGATATTGACACGCCGTTGCAAGATCGCAGGCTCGTCAGTCGGCAGATCCTTGAGGAGTACACGGGCATGGTCTTCAAGAATTCGCATGAGGAAGGCTTCCATGCCTTCCTGGTCATGTTCCGGGTCCACCGCAAGCAAGACACGCATCAGGAAAGGAACGCGCGCGTCCAGCGAGGCAAACGCCACGATTTTGCCTAGATGCGTTACGATCGCCCAGGTGCAGGTCTCCAGATCAATCTGCTGCCAGATTTGGCGAAGTGAAGCTACAGATACATTTGGCTCTGTATTTTTTGCTCGCAGGCTGGTGGTGATTAATTCAACCACTTCCTCAAGATCATCGACCGTTACAGGACGAACCACGAGGGTCTCAGGTAGTGTATGCATCTCTCTACTACTTTCTTTATGAAGCACTTATGCTTGCCCCGCAAACTGGGCAAGCAGAGATGCACATATTATCCTATGGTACCCACAAGTTCTGCAAGTCCCTTTACCTTGCTAAATTGTAACTCTTTTTGAAATGCGGAACGTCGAAGCTCAATCTGCATGCCAGCCCGTTGGTAGATGCGGGTTGCACCGGTCTGATTTTGTGCATCAACCAACAGGCCAACTTTTTGGACTCCTCGCAGGTAAAACTCGTTAAAGATGGTCATAAGCAGCGCGGTCCCCAGCCCCTGACGGCGCCAGGGTCGTCGGACCGCAAGTTGCTCAACCCAGCCTCCATCCTCGCCTTCATGGCAGATCGCCACCCCCGCGACCTCGCCTCCGGCACGCGCCACCAGGATCAAGCTCGGATCATAGTCTTCGCCATCGAGATGGCTCTTGCTCCATTCTTCAAAACTTGGAGTATGGTGTCCCCAGTGATCCTGGAAGGATTCTTCGACAGCCTCGTACACTGGCTGGCTATCAATCACCGGATCGAAGGTTTGAATATCAATCCCCGATGGAAGCGCCGGATAGGGAGTGGGTTCATCCAGTTCTATCACCATCTGCCAGAAATGGCGCACCAGTTCATAGCCTTCCTGCTTCAGGAAACGTTCGCTGGCTTCATTGTTACAGCTCACCCAGGTATTCAGCGTGATTCGCGTACCCTGTGGAGCCTCGTCGAAATGATGCTCTGCCCGCGCCTCCGTTTGACAGAGCAAGTACTTCTCAATTTCTTGTCCCCGATAGTCTGGATGCACGTTGATCGTCGAGAACATCCTCATCGGCTGCTTATACCAGACACCGGCATATCCCACCAACTGCTGTTTGTCTGTGAACACCAGCCAGGCATCGCGCTCCAGATCCAGGCCGATCCAGTTTGAGTGCAACATGCCTAAAGAATAATGCGGCATCCCATAATCTGCTATATCACAGGCTGCCAGTAGCTCTGTCGTTCTTTCCAGATCCTCAAAACTAGGGGGTCGTACATGATAACTTTCGGGTAATATACTCATCTCTTTCATTGCTGGCTTCCTTCCTCAGGTTTTGGCTTCAATGTATTCGCCCATACAGGCCTATAAGTCCAGTCGTTCTATCTACCAGCCATCCTGTGTTAGATGACTGAATCTCTTCCTATAATTTTGTCCAATTACTGTCCAAAGCCTTTATCATGAAGAAAGTCCCCTTTCGCTCTTCACACGTTATCTGGATTGCCGATCTGCTACCTGGCATCAACCTTATCTTTCTATTCTTATTGCAGAGAAAAAAGCGGTCGTAAATGGGGAAGATTTTTTATTCCCCATCCACGCTTCAAAACCCGTAGCTATCCGTTCCTTTTGAGCTTCCCGGTACGCTTGGCATATCGTTCGGCAATCCCGAAGATCCAGATGCTGACAGGGATGCTGACAATACCAGTGATAATCAAGGGCCAGGTGACATTCCAGATTTCAGGAGTCCAGATGGAACGGTTATTTAGTAGTCCATCGCGCAGGCCCTCCAGCACATAGGTCGCTGGAGAGATTCGTGCCAGCGGCTGCATCCAGCCGGGCAGTACTGCAATCGGAGCATATACGCCCGAAACAAGCAGCAATACCGCTCGTACAATATACGACATCTGCGACCCTTTTTCGGTGTATAGCAGCGGCAGAATCGAGGCCGCGATCCCGAATCCAATAAACGAGACGCTTCCCATCAGCAGCACAAAAACTGCTGTCAGGTAGTTCGCGTGGCTCAGGTCCAGGTGAAAGAAAAGCGCGACAACAAACAATTGCACAAACGTAAAGAGAATACCGTGCACGATTGCAAACCAACAGCTCCCTACCAGGTGCGTAAAACGCGAGATCGGGGCCATAAAGGTATGTTCGATCGTTCCTTCCCAGCGCTCAATCGTAATCATATCGGTGACACCCTCGAAGGTAACACTTAGATACGACCAGACTGCGGTCCCAATCAACAGGTACAGCGTCAGATAACTTGTATCAATCTTCTGTTTTGTCACCAACGCGGCTCCCGCGCCGATAAACGTGACCGAGAGGGCATTAACGACGTTATAGATCAACCAGACAATTTCCCAGGCCCAATAGCGTTTTGTCAGGTTCCAGTTACGTTCAAAAAAGGCATAACTCGCACGACTCTGATGCAGAAAAGATGACATGTCGTTGTTCGCTCCCTATTCTTCTTCAGCACGTTGCGCTTCAAATGCCTCGAAGGCCTTTTCCCAACTGCCATAGCGCTGAATATCTTCTTCAGTAATCAAATGTGAGGCCGTATAGTGCATAAAGACCTGATTCATTGTGACGGGCTCAGTTCTGCCCATCAAGCTAGCGACGCGTTCCTTCAGCTCTTCAACCTCGCCCAGCGCAACGATCTGCCCCTTATCAATAATTGCGACCCGATCACAGAGCGCCTCGGCCTCATCCATGTCGTGGGTCGTGATAAGAATCGTGGCATCGTGGAGATCCCGCAACTCGTTCACAAAGGTCTGGACATCAATCTTTGAGCGGGGATCAAGCCCGGTCGTCGGCTCATCCAGCAAGAGGACGATCGGGGCGGTCAGGAAAGCCCGCGCAATCGCGACCTTCTGCTGCATGCCACGAGACATATTCTCCAGCGGATTTCGAATACGCTCCGGAGTGATACCCAGGCGCGTCAAGATGCCGTCGATTTTCTGACGTGCCTCGCCGCCAGGCATGTTATAAAGCCGGGCCGCATACAACAGATTCTCCATCGGAGAGAGTTTCTTAAAGAAGGAAGCCTCAACACTTACGCGGTTGATCAAACTTTGAACCATGCGTTCATCCTCTATGACGTCATAGCCAAAGATTTTTACGCTTCCAGCATCCGGAATCAGCAAGGTCGAAAGAATCCGAATTAAGGTGGATTTACCCGAGCCATTTGCCCCCAGAATTCCAACAATTTCACGTCGCTTGATTGTCAGGTTTATATCGCTTAACGCGTACACCTCGCGCTTATTCGCTTCCTCGCTCTGCTTCTTACCGGGCCAGCGCAGTAAAGGGCGCGATTTCTTGAACACTTTTGAGACGCCGCTGATCACGACGGCATCTTTGGATTCATCAATTATCAGATTGTCTATCACCGATGTATCTACATGAATAGCCATTCTATTCGAGCCTCCTCTTTCCTCAAACTCAAACAATTCTGCCAGCCCTGCCACACGTCTCAGTCTCTCTCCTGAGGCTGGCACTTACATTGGTCATAAGACCAGATTTCCGCCTGTACCTCCGAACACACCACTTCTCGTTGGAACATGATCCAGATCTTTGCGCATAATGTCATTTCGCGCTATAAAGCAGGTTTTGTCTTCACATTCGCATAAATCATCTTTCCGGGGCATCTTTCAATGGTCTCTCGACTACTTCTATAAAGACCCAACAATTACAAATAAGCATAAAAAAACCATGGGCTGGAAGGTTTCCAGTGCCCATGGTGGAGGGTTTTATTCTAACTACTCATGGAGTAGGAGGATCTCCTCTAGAAATGGGGACACTGGTCCTGTGGGCATCAGCAAAAATCGGAGTTTCGAAGATAATGATCCCGTTCATCCGACGCGCATCACCGCTGAAGAGCATAGCAAGGCTATGGCAATCGACGATGTGATACAGTGGTCGCAGGCGTACAGCCATGAAGGTGCTGTTTATACTTGCCATGGTAGCTATCTCCTCTCAAAGATTTTTGCGATGATTAGACGATGAAAAGCCCAATAAAGGGCAGAATCCGAAAAGTACGCATTACGTACCTCTTTACCGAGTATACGGAATTGATCAGAACTTTGTCAAGAGCAATAAAGGCAGTTGAGCGGCTGGTTGCTAGAATGTTATAAAAAAAGGCCGCGCCACTCAAGAGCGATACGGCCAATGTATAAGAAAACCAGGTATCAGAAAAGCTAGTGAATCTGACCCTGACGAATAGCATCCAACTTGCCCTGCTGAACTGCCTCGGTCAGGCGAACATGCAGGTCAACAGCGTCTTCAGCAGTTTCGCTGCGGAAGTCTTTTATCATCAACCTCAACAAAGTCAAATTGTTTTGCTGGGGATAGACGGCTGTCACATAACCACGATTCATATGGGTATCATTGATGGTCGCGATCACAACACGTGTCCCATCGGGGGCTGCCACAGAATGTCGTGCCAGGTCCAATGTCTGCAAACGCATGGGATTCGCGCCCACAATCTCAAGCTCCTGATCATAAGCGCTGAGGCCCTGGGGTTGGTCATTACTCCCAGGTTCGTACTCTATCATATCATCCTCCCGGATTCTCTTCACCATTATTGCGAAAACCACATGTGTGGACTCCGACAGTGTATAGTGTACGAGAACCCGGCAATTCGGTCAAGTTTCCTAGCCCAAAGCTTCCAGGTCATCCGAATCATCCAATATCGCTTCTTGCAGATCGTTCCTGCGTCTGTGACTAACCACCCCACCTCCCAGCTTCTTACGCAAGTTCGCAACAGCCCGCGCAGGTACCTTAAACAAGAAATGTGGATGACGCAACACATATCCGAACAAACCAGGTTGCAAAGTTTTCCAGAGATCTGGCAATTCCGCAACCTCGCCAGAACGCAGAGGATGCTCAGGACTCTCAGGGTTCGCCCAGATATCGCGCACATAGATATCGCCAAAGCGATTCAAAGGTTTGGCATGGATTTTATCAATTGTTGCTAGCTCCTCAATTTGTTCCAGTGGGGTCTTGGAATCAACCACCTCTATACCCGCCCAGGCAGCCAGCAGACGAATACGACCATAAATTTGCAAGGTGACTCGTTGATTGCGGAAGAGCCGCTTCCACCAGAGGCCAAAGACCATCAAGCCAACCAGGATCAGCAATACCACACCTCCCAGGAACATCCCGGTCTGCTGCTGAAGATTTGGTCCCGGATTCGTTGTGCTCGAGATATTATTGCCACCATTGGAGTCAGGCCCAATCAGCCCCCGCCTGTTTCTCAGTCCATTGGACGTTGTGGGGGTCACCCCTCCGGGAAGCGTTGACGAATTACCTTTGTCAAATTGATTGGGCAACGGACGATCAAATGAGGTAAAGCCAGCGGAAGGCTCAAAATTGATCCAACCATACCCGGCAAAGTACACCTGGGTCCAGGCATGGGCATCAACGCCACGAATCACCTGCTCGTGCGTTTTAGGGTCGAGCTTTCCATGTGTATACCCAACGGCCATCCGAGCAGGCATACCCAGTTCACGTGCCATCACAGCCATCGCAGTCGCAAAGTAGTTACAA
>DASSXK010000353.1:0-14159 GCA_035703945.1 Ktedonobacteraceae bacterium
ATTTGGGCTTCCTGGGGAGCGTAAACCGCTCCCTGTATCGTGGATGAGAGCAGTGGTTCGTGGTGCTGGACCTCTAAGTTATTTAGCCAGTGGAGCGTGAGGCCCAGGGGTTGCCAGGCCTCAAAGCGTTTTTGGAGACGGGCCAGTGCCCTGGGAGTGCCAGCCGTACGGATTGCTCCCGATTGGACGTAGTTAAGCTGTAATCCACTGGCAGCTTCCAGTTCAGGAACCAGGGTTTGGAAGCGTGCAAAACTTGTCAGCAACAGGTCCGCGAAAGGACCAGCTCCCGCGAGCGGACCCAGTGGAGCTAACAAGCCGGCGGCCGCGCTGGAGGCCTGTGCTCCAATTTCTTCTTGCTCCACGACAAATACCCGTGCCCCGGTGTTTCCCAGATAATAGGCAATCGCGCAACCTATGATGCCGCCTCCTATGATCAGGATATCCGCCCAATCGCTGGCTTTCTTTGCGTCCGCCAGCATGTTTAGATCGCCTCCTGGGCTGCGGCACGGATTGCCTCGCTGAGGGTCGGATAGGGCATGATAGCGGCGGCAATCTGTTTAATTGTTAGATCAGATTGCATCGCAAGAATGAGCTGGGAAAGCAGATCGTCAGCGTTTTTACCCAGAATATGTGCGCCAAGCAGCTTGTCGTTGCCATCTAAAAGGAGTTTCAGGCGTCCTTCGGTTCGTCCTTCAATAATGGCACGTTCAACCTGATCGAAGGTGATAGAAAAGCTGCGGTACGTGCTGCCAGCTTCACGCAGCTCATCCTCGGTTTGTCCCAGGTGGGAGAGTGGAGGATCGGTATATGTCACCCAGGGGATTGCGCGTGGTTCAAAGCAGCGTGGCGTCTCGGCGAAGGCGTTATATCCAGCGATGCGCCCCTGCTCAGAGGCGATATGCGTAAACTGATAACTGCTGGCGACATCTCCAGCCGCCCAGATGTGTGGCTGGCTCGTCTGAAGATATTTATCTACCACAATTCCTTGTTTTTGAATCTCAATCCCGGCTTTCTCGGGCTGTAATGCTTCGAGGGCTGGCTGGCGTCCGATTGCAACCAGGATTTCATCCACAACCAGCGTTGACTCCCCCTCTTGCTCATTGGAGAGCGTGAGATGTTTACCATCTCGTCTCTGCTGAACTTTTTTCAGTCTGGTATGAGGTTTTAGTTGAATGCCCTCTTCCTCTAGAAGATCGCAGAGCTGCACTGCCAGATCATGATCTTCCTTTGCAAGTATCATTGGATTGCCTTCAATAACGGTTACCTTGACTCCGAAACGTTGGAATAACTGTGCAAACTCGATGCCGATTGCTCCTGCACCTATGATAGCCAGGCTTCCTGGCAAGGCTGAAAGTCTGGTGGCCTCTTTATTTGTAAGATAGCCGGCCTCTTGAAGTCCCTCAATTGGCGGAACGAAGGCTTCGCAGCCGGAAGCTATGACAAATTTTTCGGCATTGAATTGCTTCTGGCCGACCTCAATGGTATGGGAAGAGGTAAAGTGTGCTTCGCCGCGTAGCACCTCAATGCCTGATTGAGCCAGTTGTTGGCTGGCCTCTTCAAAGGTTCCTCCGCGCATCTGAGTGATTACTTCCTGGACGCGTTTCTGTACCCCTGACCAATCGACATTGACGGTCGGAATGTGCAGGCCAAAGCGTTTGGCATGGCGAGATTGGTGGATCAGTTTGGCGATCTCAAGGAGGGTTTTAGTGGGATCACATCCGTAGTTGAGGCAGGTTCCCCCGATATTGTCGCGCTCGATTTGTAGAATCTTGCGATCTTTTTTTGTTGCTGCCATCGCGGCCCCACTACCAGCAGCACCCGCACCAATAACGATTAGATCATAACTTTTGCTTACCATCTATCTCCCCTTAAGAGTTGTAATGTCTCTGGGCATCGAAGCCAGGTTGATTTCTTGTATCGTAACATAGCTAGAATAATTGTCAAAGCACAACCTGTTAGCAAACGTTCAAGGAAAAGGTATTGTTGGTAGGAGCAATAGGAAGTGTCGTGTAAAGATGAGTTTGTCATAGAGTGTTCAATAATACAACAACCCGCATTCTCTAACGAGGAGCGGGTTGTTGTATCGCAGTAAGTTTAGCGTAGATAGGGATCTTCGCTTACGGAGGAGCGTCTTGGTGGCTCAAGTGGCGGCAGACTTCTGAAATTATTTCGTGGATTAGGTGCTTCGATTCGTTGGTTCTCCTCAGGATTGGGGACGGTGTCCAACTGGAAGGCAATCGCACTTGTACGCATCTCTTGAGAGATATTGGAGATCTGGTGGACGAGCCCCAGAATTTCCTTTGCATAGGACAGGCTGACTTTCAGAAGCTCTCTTTCACCCTCGCTGGAGAGATCAGAGAAGGCCCCCGATGGGCTTTGCCTGCGGCGAGCCTGTATTGAGCGGAACGCCTGATTCATTTTACCAAGTTCTGCATCAACAGTGTTGATAGACTGTGAGGTTTGTTGTTGGGTTTGTCGCAATCCAAGTGAGATCTGAGTAATGGCGTTGTCAATCGAGCGTAGCTCCTGCAATTGTTGCTGGGTCATGTCACGATTGAGGCCCCTGGCTTTGATTTCGGCCTGCATACTGATTATCTGACCAAGATGACTGATGGCAGCTTTGCTTTGCTCGCTCAGTAGAATTAATTCACGCATAGAACTGAGAATATTTTCGTTGTTGATTTTCTGTAGGTTTTCGCGTGCCTGGTTCATCTGATAGGCAAGTGCCTGCATGCTGGAATCGGGATTATCAAGGTCGCCCGTATTTATTCGCCTGTTATTAGGTGTGTTGGGGATCAAGGAATTGTTTGCGTACTGATTGGTGATGGTTCCCATCGTTTGAATAAAGACCTCGGATCGCTCTATCTCCTGCTGCGCGATAACATCTATTTGCTCCACCGATGTCTGACTACGCATGACAAAACGTCTGAAGCGTCCAACTGTAAAGTTAAAGGCGTTAGCCAGCATACCAATCGGGTCGTTGCTGACAGGAGCATTGATGCGCAGGTCACCGGCACTGACAACACGCATATCGGAGAAAAGGTGTTCGGCGGCGTTTGTCATGGCATCTTTTTGACCACGAGTCTCATCGAGCAGGCCGACGATAGTTTCAAGCATATCGTTTACCGATGCCGAAACCTCTGCAATTTCGTCATTCCCTTTGACCTCGACGCGTCGGTTTAAGTGTCCGGTTTCGACAGCGTTTGTGACGCGACTGAGCATCACCAATCTTTGCACAATTGTGCCAGAGATCAGCCAGCCAACCGAAAGGATTGCCAGGAAGGCGATAAACGCGCCAATGATAGTAATTACGAGCTGGTTTTGTTCTTCAATAGCGGCTGCCTGGTGAACGGTTGAGGCGAGGCGGCCATTGAATTGGATCAACGAGCGCAGGGCGCTTTGGGCGTCAGCGTTCGTTGGTTCACTTTGAGAATGAAGTAGTGCCTGAGCCTGGGTAAGCTGTTTGTTATTGACTAGTTGCTGTATTTGAGCAATAGCTTGTTGATAGGTGTTCCAGGTTCGGAGTGCGCTACCTGCCAGGGTTTGTTGCTGCTGAACCAGATTTTCTTGCCCAACTTCTGAGAGTAAGACGGTCTGTTCAGGATGCTGGGTTAAGAGGTCTTTGGCAATAAAGTCTTTTAAGGCAGCATCGTAGCGACTGGCGAGGTTAGTGATAGCATCCTGATCTTGCTTGAGTGTCTCTTGAGAAGGATTTGGAACGCTGGCATCGGTAACGGTTGTGCCAATTTGCGTGTTCAAAATCTGCAAGAAATCGGAATTGGTTGTGAGTGTGGTATTAGTACGCAGCAGATTTTGATAAAAGTTGGATTGCCGACTCAAGGACTGAAATTGTTGAACACCAATGATGCTTGCTACAGCCGTAGCAAGCAGGGCCGCAATCAGGAAGCCAAGTGTCAATCTTTGAGAGATAGGAAGATTGATGAGAAGATTCCTACTACTGCGATTTGCTGCTTTTTTCAGGGCTGAGCCTGGGAGCTTCGGAAGATTTTGGTTGTCGACCGAGCTTGAAGCCTGCCTGGTGGGAGACGGTTGATTAAATTTTTTCACGAAAGCTTCCTTCACTTTTTTGTGGATTGATCCAGGCTGTTCCGTTTGTTTTATTCGGGCTCGTGCCGGAAGTAGGTAACTTCATCTGCGCGATTGGAATATAACTGTGCTGTTGTGCAAGCTCCTGAATAGCAGAGGAAAGCATGAAATCGAGAAATGCGGAGACCACAAGGTTGTTATCTCCCATGGTGTACATGTGCTCGTAGCTCCAAAAACTGTAATGCCCAGCTTCGATGTTTCCTGGGGTGGCTGCTTCGCCATTAATTGCAATTGGATGGAGGGTTTTATCTACTACGGAGAGTGCCAGATACCCAATTGATCCTGGTGTCTGTACAACCTTATCACGGACTGACTGTGAAGAGTCAGTTTGTAGAAGCGTCCCTTTTTCGTCTCCGCCCAGAAGAATATACTTGCGAAAGGTCGCTCTTGTACCGGATGTATTAGGACGTACAATTGGCACAATCGGCAGGTTAGGACCGCCAAGCTGATGCCAATTCTTTAACTTGCCTGTGGAGAAAATATCAATGATCTGTTGCTGGGTAAGTGAGGTGATATTTACCCCTGGCCCCACAACCATTGTAAATGGAATTACGCAAATAATGTGGTCGGTCAGATTTGGATCAGGATAGAGGGCCGGATTGGCATAAATATCAGAATCGCCGATATCGGTTTGATGGTTGGTAACGGCACCTAAGCCAAAGCCGCTCCCGTGACCGCCAACGGTAATCTTGACCTGAGGATGATCTTTCTCAAACAGCGTGGCTGCATCCTGGGCAAGTGGTTGCAGAGCCGTCGATCCTACAATTTGCAGTTTTCCTTGCAGATTGTCTTGTGTTGTCTGGGGGGACGTACAACCTGTCAATAGGCCAACAAGTATCAATGCAACGGGTGATATACGGATGATGCGCTTCCACGAATCTGAAACTTTAAATAAGCACATAAACTTTTGAATCACGATTTTATCCTTAAGAATGAACCTCTCCTTCTGAATGGTCTCTGTGATTTTTTGCTTCATCATCAGGTCGCTGTATTGCGAACTTGAAGAACGAGGTTGTTGATCAAATAATACCATGAATTGGGAACATTAATATATATTGAGATGCAGTGATTTTGTCTACTCCTTAATAAATTCAGGTATTCTGCTAATCTAATTCTAATTTCCTAGTTTTAAGAGTATGTTAAATTACAAATAGTACGAATTGAGAAGATATATGATACTTATGCTCGTCGCCCATTAGAAGCCACTTTATGACGAAATACTCGGCTGATTATTTTTAATCCCAAAAGTACTGGTTCATGAGCTTGGCGATTTTTGATCGTATTTATGAATTCTGTTTCTTCCTTTTTTGGTCCAAAGTTATTGGGGATAATACTTTGATTATCTGAGCGGCGTATGGTGCTGTTTGGAGAAAGGCCCGGCCAGTTGTGTGAGCAGGGTTTCCGGCCGGGGAGGGAGCATTCAGGAAATTTGAATCCAGTAACGGCGAATGGTGCCATGATAGTGCTTTACATAGGTCTCATCTTCGAGCACTCCGCCGTTTGCTTCGATAATTTTTTGTGAGGCAATATTGTTGGTATCACAGGTTAGGAGAACGCGTTTTAATCCGAGAAACTTTGCCTCTTCCAGTCCGCGTTGAAGGATAATTTTACCATATCCTTGCTGGCGTTTCGTCGGGCGAATTTCATAGCCGATATGGCCGCCAACGTAGGTGAGGTCTTCAGTTAAGGTATGGCGAATTGAGACTCTGCCAATGAAATCGTTTCCATCAATCAGCCAGAAAATACTTTCTGGCACGCGACCAGGGAGCGTGGTTGCAGCATTACCCTGAGCCAGGAGCATTTTTACAAAAGGACCAAAGTTTTCTTGAAGTTGCTGAATAGTGTATTCCATGCGCCGGCCTTCAGCTTGAAACTCTTTCAGTCCTTGAAGGAAGGTATTTTTGTAAATTTCCGAGGGAGCCGTCAGAAAAGGCATACGCCATTTTCCTCTTTTCTAGGTATGTTTGTGCTGTATTGTCAGCGTAGAAACAAATGTGGGCGTCAGAACTGATGGTCCGAGAACAATAATGAATGAAATGGCTTAAACAGTTACAGATTTATTATACGCACCTTTACGAAAGTTTTGTGGCATGCAGGAAGGCCACGGCTCTGCGTTGAATGCCCTGCCCGTTTTCAACCAGTGGACGAAGGTGGTTGATGAATGTGTTGGCCTCCGCCGGTGTAAGCGTTTCTTCCAGCACTTCCTGAAGCGTTTTAGCGAGTGGATTCGGGGCGACATGAGCGAAATAGGACCAGGGCTGAGGTGCTTGAGGTTTGATGTCTACTTCAAACGAGAGATGAGTCTTTTGAAAGCCAGCTTGCTCAGCAAATGTGAGAAGTTCATGCTCGTTAAAGTCGATCATTGTATGGATGGCTGGCGTTTGGGTCATAAAATGTGCTGCAAAGACTTTCTGAGCAAGTTCTTGAACAGGTGCGACATCATATCCTCTAAAAAGATGCAAAGGCTCTGGGATACCAAAACTATTGATTGGCTCAAAGATTGAGAGCCGACCTCCTGGTTTGAGGACGCGAAAGAATTCTTGAAAGGCCTGCTGCTTCGCACTCACATAAATCAAGACCGAGCGCGTCGTCACAACATCGACGAGTTCAGACTGAATCATCGAAAGATCATCGGCTGAGGCCTGAATAAAACGGCAGCGAGCACGCAGTCCCAGCCTTTCAACCTGCTCTCGACAATTGTTCAAGAGATCCTGGGAAATATCTGAGAAAATCACTTTACCGTCTGGAGCAGTGCGTTTGAGCGCCTCCAGAGCAATCAGACCATTTCCGCATCCAACATCAAGCAGGTTCTCGTTGGGTTTGAGTTCGGCATTGGACAGAACGCGATCACGAATGGTTGCAAGTGCTGCGAGCATGATTTTCTCTTGCTCATGATTATTGCCGTGGCGTCGGTGAAGCAACCATTGTGCCCACTGATCCTGATTTTGTTCTGGCACGCCTTTGTCCCTTTCATCCTTAAACACCTGATTTTTTGGTTTTAATGAACGCCTCCACCAAGATTCAGGCCGATAACGCCCATGATAATCAAGGCTATCGAGCCTATTTTGATCGCGGTCAATGGTTCTTTGAACCAGAGGATGCCGATCATGGCGATCAACGCTGTTCCAACACCCGACCAGATAGCATAGGCCACGCTTACCTCTACCTTTCTGAGCGTGAGGGAAAGCATAAGAAAACTAACACCATAGCACAGGACCATGAGCCCGGCCGGGAGTAGTTTTGTAAAGCCCTGTGAGAGCTTGAGCATCGTTGTTGCGATTGCTTCAAAAATAATCCCCAGCGCTAAAAATAAGTAGCTTATATTCATCGATTACTCGTTTCTTGTCTATTAATGTGATTGTTTGGTCAGATCCAGCAGGGTCTGGATGATCTGCTGGCGTTGTTGGCCGCTTGGAGTCGCAAGCCCAAACAGGTCCGCGAACCACAGACCATCCGCTGCGAGGCGTAATACGGTAGCAAGTGCAGGTGGGAGGCCATCTTGCTCAGTCTGTTGCTGCCAGATACGGTAACACTGACGCATAGGCTCCAAAAGTTGTGGGTTGGTACTGATGGCAGCAAGCAGGCTGGCATAGGCATCGTTTGCGAATTGATCCTCATTCGATGCGCGGATATACGCCCGTAACCAGCGCCCTGGCCCTGGTGCTTCTTGCGTGATGAACTGCTGGACATCCTGATCAAAGTCTTCTAGCAGGAACGCCACCATTCCAGCAATCAAAGCCTCTTTGCTAGGGTAGTGATAGAGAATTCCTCCCTTGCTGAGGCCAGCTTCGTGTGCGACTGCTTCAATCGTCAGATGTGCGACACCTTCGCGCTGGACGAGGTGATTTGCCGCTTGTAATATGTGGGTTCTGGTCGTATTTATTGCCATATAAAAAACTATACCGTCCGGACGGTATAGCTGTCAAACTGCCAGGATATTTGGTTTATAAGCGGTAGATCATCAAGGTTGAACTGTTCGTCAGGCTTTCATGTGCATCTCGATAAATTCGCTGATTCCATAACGATTGTGAACAATCATGGTGCGGACCCTTTTGAAGCCAATTCTTTCGTAGAGTTTAAGTGCTCGCTCATTAAAACCGAGCACAAAAAACTGGAAGGTTTGGGGCGCGAAGCTCTGACGAGCGAATTCCAGGCCTGCCTTGACAAAATCCTCGCCTAACCTTTTACCTGTGAGATCGGGATGCAGGGCCAGGCCAACGGCCAGCATACGGTCTCCAGAATATAATCCTGGCTCGTAGGAGTCTTCTCCGACGCGCCCTGCGGTTCCGTAGGCAAAGAAGCCAATCAACTCACGTTGTTGATCGAAAACAGCAAAATGTGGGCTACGCTGATCTAACAACTCATCCAGAACTTCCTGATCGGATGAGAGATTATAGACTTGATAAGGCTCGGGGTAGCGCCATTTCATAATCCGCTGGACGATTTCACTGGTCATTGGCACAAATGAGTAGGGCAGGATCGGTGAATTCATGAGATAGGATACTCCTCTTACACATACGATAATGAGACTTATTATATGATTTTACCTGTTGTAATGCAATCAGGATTCTGCTTTACGGCATAATACCCATTGAAAGCAGGTTACCCGTTATACCATCGAATACCATTTGCCCATGATGGAAAGTTAGTGGTGGGATAGGCGTGGCTCCTGCCGGTCTGACAGGTCCTCCTTCAACACGAAAGTCGCCATAGACTTCGACATAGCAGATGATCCTGCTGGGGTCGCTAATTCCGGTATCAGCATTTAAGCCATTGGGATCGTTGGCAACTTGATTGGTAACAAAAAGAATTCGGGTAAGGGTATAGTTGGGAGAGATTTGATTGATTCGCATGCCAATAAAACGACGAACTTTTTGCATATAGTCACGAACATCTTGCTCTGTGAAGGTGGGGATACTACATAAATGAGGTTTAATGCCAGGTGCACCCGTATTAAGATCCGAAGCAGAGAATTTTTTTGAATCACAATTGCTGGTGGAAGTTGAAACGTTAACCGTTGGTATGACCAATGTTCCCGTTCGATAGAGGGAAGTCAGGTTGTTCGGCGTATCCTGAATTGCAACCTTATTTGCCAGACTTCTTTTTATAATCCAGAAGCCTGCAACAATAATAAGGACTGCGATGAATCCGAGGATAAGATTTCGCTTTCTCATACCGATCTCCTGCTACTTGAGAAGATAGAACGCAGCTAACACATGGGCAGGTTTCAATAAGCGCTGCAGGTGGGAAGAAGAAATTGCACATGATGTTTAGATAATGAAAAGTACCTCCATGCTCAGACGTAAAAGTTGGAGTATAGGTTCCACTTCATCAAAATATTCAGTGAAATAACTGGATCTATTTTGTCAATAAAATTAGCCGCGAAATGCAAATTGTAAAATATTCGCTTTTGTTTGCATATTATTGCCAATAAATATTGAATATTTTGCAAATTTATGGTATTATCATCGCATCGACTATAAAGAATTGCTGTATTGAGTGTAACTTCTTTGAATGTTTATCGGAGGTGACTATGCAAGGCTCAGAACCTTTGCATCCTTTGATTACCCGAGACCCTATCAGCGGTGATGAGCTGATTGTGACCCGCCTGGAATGTCCGACCAGTAGGATTGTGATTGAAGGACGTTTTAGCTTTGGCTGGTTGGGACGTCTCAGCCGGGAACAATTGGATTTTGTTGAGCTGCTGCTCCAAAATCGAGGAAATGTGCAGCGTCTGGCTGGAGATCTGGATATTGCCTATAATACGGCCCGCACTCGCCTTGACGAGATTGTGACTGCTCTCGGAGGAACTCCAGAGAATGATGGTCGCATTGATCGAAAGGTCATTCTGGATCGCCTGGCTGCGAAAGAAATTAGTGTTGAAGAAGCAATGCGTTTGTTGAAAAGCTAAGTCAGCGAGCTCTTGGAGGAGATATATTATGGCCCAACAAACTTTTCCTGTTGGAACTCAGCCGCGTTTACAGATCAGCGAGATCCATGGAGATCTCATCGTTGCAAAATGGGACGTCGATACATTTGGGCTTGAAACAAATGGTGAGATTGAAGAGCAGCGCCTTGATGGGGATACGCTGTTCATTACCGGAAGTCGTCGCAATATCAAACTGATGGTTCCTGCGAATACGGTTCTATTTGCTGAGGAGATAGAAGGTGATGTATCGATCCAGGGGATTCGCCTGATTGAACGCCTGGAGGAGGTTGCAGGTGACGTTCGTATCGCGGATATTGCGGAAGCTGCTACGCTTGAAAGCATTGATGGCGATCTAACCGTTTCGGATGTTTCAACTCTGGAAGTTTTTGATACCGTTGATGGCGATGTCAGACTGAAAAATATTGTAAGAGTGAGTATTGAGGCCAGTAAAGGTGACTTTGCAATCGAGCATGCTGAGGCCGTTGAAGTAGGGTCCGTTGAAGGCGACTTTTGGTCTCAAGGTGTTTCTTCATCGCTGCGTTGTGGAGCGATAAAGGGGGATTGCCATGTTCAGGGGAGTGGGGATGCTGAGATCTCTTTAGGACAGATAAATGGTGATCTACGGCTTGAACGCGCCGCAGCACTCCAGGTCGGGAACGTTGAGGGAGACTGTCATATAGCTGGTATCCAGCACCGCCTCTCGGTTGGCTATTGCAGCGGCGATTTCAGGATTGGTGATGTGGGTGGTTCTCTGGAACTTGGCGCAATTGGTGGGGATGCCTCAATTACAGGTGTGCGAGGAAAAATAAATTTTGGGGCGGTTTCTGGCGACTTAAACCTGGAATCGGCCTTCCCTGAGGGAAGCTGGATCAACGGCTATATAAGTGGTGATGTCAATCTGAGCCTGCCACAAGAGGCTGATGTGAGTATTCAGGCCTGGGTCAATGGTGATGTCCGGATACAAGGAGGGGGCGCAGATACGCACGAGCATGGTTCGCTGGTCGGCGTGGTCTATGGCGAAGGAAAATCCAGAGTTTCGCTGGTGGTCGGAGGCGACCTGCGTATCAAGAGTGAGGTTTCTCCCAGGAATGCCAGTTTTATGGGTGGTTTTGCTCAGGAGATGGCAGGTTTTGCCAGCAGCATGAGCGAGATGGGAAGTTCCCTGACCAATGAGCTGATGGATAGCCTGAGCGGCCTGAGTGATGTGCTGGGCTCGCGTATCTCTGAGAAGCTGGGGCAGAAGATGCAGGGGCAGATGGAACGTGCCCGGCGGCAGGTGGAAGCCGCTGCCCGACGGAGCGAAGAGTATTCTGCCAAACAGGCTCAAAAGGCCAGTAAGATGGCTGAAAAACGGGCAGAACAAAGCAATCGGCAATCGGCAAAGCAAAATCAACGAGGTAATAAGTTTACAGAGAGGCAGACTCGTCGAGCAGATCGCCGCTGGTCATACTCTAGCGGTCGACGCGATTGGGTGTTTGATCCTGAGCAGGTTGAGAGGCTGAAAGAGCAGGCACGTAGCGCTGCTAATGAAGGCCTGGTGGGTGCTCTGGATGCCGTGGAGCAAGCTTTGAGCGGCCTGCACTTTCCATTCTCTCCAACACATCCACCGATGCCGCCAACGCCGCCGGCTGCCCCTTTCTCAGCAGGAGTATCTCCAACGCCGCCGACAGCACCCTTCTCGTCACAGGTGCCGCCTTATCCTCCTGTGCAACCAGTTTCTCCTGTGTCACCTGTTGAACCAATGACACCGGTGCACCCAGTTTCTCCGGTTGAACAGCCGGGAACGCAAGATGCCGGCGATGCTCAAGTGGGTAATCCCGCTGCCGAGGCCCGCCAGGAGTCGGTTCCTCAAGCTCATTCGTCAGAACTGCTTGATCAAAAGCGTGAGGCTATCTTGCGTATGATCGCTGAAGGACGTATTAGTCCTGAAGAAGGTGATATGTTACTGAGCGGCCTGGACGGATAAGCAGCGTACGCGGTAGCTTGATAGTGTTTAACTATTGTGATGAAGCACATGAAATGGCCTGACAAAATAATAACTTTTGTCAGGCCGTTGAATTGAAATTTGCTAAGGCTGTACTATGTCTAATTTCAGAATGAACTCCTCTATTTCCTCTCCACGCGCATTGGCGAAGCCTTTGCCCTCGCCAATCGGGATGAACCCGCATTTTTCTAAGACTCGCAGAGAGGCGAAATTATCTTTTGCTGCACGGGCATAAATGGGGCGTACGGTATTGTGCAGGAGAAATGCACTCAGAGCCTTTGTCGCGATGCCTTTACCCCAATAGGATTTTCCTAGCCAGTAGGTTACTTCAGGCTCCCCTAATTCTTCATCTATATAGCTGCTGACTGAGCCAGCCACCTGATTCTCAAAAATAATAGTCTGGATGATGTTTTGCTTGTTCCCTAAATTCCTGTTCCAATGGGCCATAAAAGCGTCTCTATCCGTTGGATCTTTGGAGGTGAAGGCGGCCATACGATTGGCTTCCGGGTCTAATTGCTGCTCGAAGAAGATTGGGAGATCGCTGCTTACGACGTCCCGCAGCGAAATAACAATATTCTGCTGGCTGGATTGATTGGATCTGGATTCTTCCAAGTGGATAACTCCTACTCTGTTGTTTTTTGATTTAATGTTGGGGTGTCGGATTGATACTTTGGTGTATGTTTTATTATAGCATATTTGATGTTATTCAGTTATTATATGTTTGGTTTTCTGGGCAGATTAGCAAATCAAATGGCAAGCAGGTAGCTTTATCCAAAGATTGTTTGTTGTTGAGTTTGCTTGCTAGAATTGTCTTGTAATACAGTAGTGAGGAAAATCTTTAATTATGCAAAGAAGCCCGGGAATATTTTGAATATATCGGAGGTGCAGGCTTGGTAGAACGTGTGCGCAAGGAAGTTGTGCGGATTGGGGAACTTGAGATTCACTATTCCGTTGTGGGCGAGGGAGAGCCGCTGGTTCTTGTGCACGGTCTCTCAGGTTCATGGCTCTGGTGGTCCAGAAATGTGAAGGAACTGGCTAAGGGATACAGGGTGTATCTTGTGGATCTACCAGGGTTTGGAGCGATGCGGCGTTTTCGCAACCAGTTTCACCTGAGTAAGGTGGCGCTGCAATTGGATCTCTGGGCACGAGCTGTCGGCCTGGAATCAGCCTGCTTTATTGGTCATTCAATGGGAGGCTATGTTTGTCTGGCGCTGGCAGAGTTGAATCCGCATCTGGTAAGCCGGCTGATTCTTGTGGCGACTACGGGCGTTCCCACGTATCGGTCTGTCCTGACAGGTATCTTTCCAATGGCGAAGGCCGTTATAAGAACGCGGCCGTCATTCTGGCCAATTCTCTTGTATGATGCTTTGCGAGCGGGGCCAATTTTACTTTTTCGGGCCGCGAGTCAGGTTGTGAGCCAGGATGCCAGCGGTTTACTTTCTGCGATTCGTGTGCCAACCCTGTTAATCTGGGGCGAACATGATGACCTGGTTCCTCTAAAAAGTGGCCGACAATTGCGTCGCTTGCTCCCAGAATCACGCTTGTTTGTGATTGCACATGCCAACCATATCTGTATGTTTGATCAACCGGCCATATTTAATTCGGCCGTGCAGAAATTTTTAAAAGGTGAACCGGTTGGGGACTGATTAGACCTGCCATGACTCCTGCTTGAGCTTGCGATCATAAGCTCAATGTGCGTAATCTTAGTATCTGACTTAAAGATGTAAGTGTTCACGATAGAATCCAGATATGTAACTATTACAAGACACTTCGCAACGGCGCTCACGCGCCTTCTGAATGCTTTGCAAGCAGGCAGCGCTAGAAAGCTTCAGCCTGGATCGCTTCTGGCACGGTTCGTCCGAGCTTCTCAAGCGCGTTCAGTCAGCGAAGTGCATGGCTAGCTATAAGGAGTGAGGCGTATGCAAAAACGACAACTTGGTAATTCCGATTTAGAGATAACTCCGATTGGCTTTGGGTCCTGGGCGGTTGGTGGTGGTAAGTGGGCGTTTGGCTGGGGCGACCAGGATGATAATGAATCGATAGAGGCGATTCATCGAGCACTCGCGTTAGGTGTGAACTGGATTGATACCGCAGCGGTATATGGACTTGGCCATTCCGAAGAGGTTGTGGCTCGGGCCT